>JAKQWJ010000329.1 GCA_029562045.1 Spirochaetota bacterium
AGCGGGAGTAGCAGCTTGCTGCATCCCATCCGGGAAGCCAGTCCGGCGGCAAGAATAATACAGGGAGGGAACTCTTCTCCGCTATTTAATTCCTTTCTCAGGCGTTTTCTCCAAAATCTCCATCCTGCTCCGATTCACTCACTTCTTTTTTCACCTCTTCCCTTTCCCCGTTCTTTGCTTCCGGGAAGCTTTCCAAAGTGGAATCCGTTTGGGCAGCCATTTTCAGCCGGGAGGGCCAGATTGACCGCAAAACTCCCCAGACCGCGAAGCCGCAGAAGGAGATGACCATGGCCAGCTGGATGTTCCAGAACACCAGCAGGCCGCCGAAAATCACCCAGATGAAGGCTGAAAAGGATTTCTTGCCCCGCAGGTGCTGATTGAGCAGATGAGGGTACCGCACCCGGCTCACCATCAGAAGCCCCGCCAGCAGGGCCACCACCGGAAGGCTCCAGACGACGAGATTTTCCAGCAGCCGGAAAGACGCCCCGGTGTGCCGGGCCAGTTTCGGCAGGACATCCTGCTGGAAGATGACCAGGCTGACGATGGTCCCCGCCGCCGCCGGGGAGGGCAGGCCGGTGAAAACCATATGAGACGACTCGGACTCCTCGTTTTCCACGTTGAACCGGGCGAGCCGGACCACGGTGCAGCAGACATAGACCGCGGCGGCGAAAAAAATGGCCTTGCCGAGAAATACCGCCAGAACCGCGTTGTGCACCTGGACCTGCCGCAGCCGGACCTCCACGACTTTCACCATGAGGAAAGCGGGGGCGACGCCGAAGCTTATGGCGTCACAGAGACTGTCCAGCTGCCCGCCGAAACTGGAGGTGGAGTTGCTCCACCGGGCCACCCGGCCGTCCAGCATGTCCGCAATCATGGCGAAGAAGACCATGTACCCCGCCAGGGCGAAGAAGGTCAGCCCCGGGCGGTTGAAGAACATCCCCTCGACGACGATTCCGCGGCTGGCGTACCCGATGGCCAGAAAACCGAAGAGACCGTTCATCAGGGTGATGAGTGATGGGAGCACCGCGATGTATTTGAGTCTTTTTCGCCGGCCCGGAGCTCCGGTCCGGCGCTTTTTCATGAAGCCGCCGAGCTGATTCATCGTCCTAACCTGACCAGCGGAGTGATTCCCGCCCGGACGGTGTCCCCTATGGCCACCAGCGTCTCCGACCCCAGGCCGGCGGGCAGGTACAGCTCCGTACGGGAGCCGAATTTGATCATGCCGAAACGGTCGCCCTGACGGAACTCGTCCCCGGGCCTGGCCGCGCAGACGATCCGCCGGGCGATGGCGCCGCTGACCTGGCGCACCAGGAGAGGCGCCCGGGGCTCCGCCAGGCGGGTCAGGAGGACATCGTTGGCTTCGTTGACCCTCCCCGACTGGGGGGACAGGGCGTTTTTGAAGGCCCCCGGACGGTAGGTGACCTTGTCGATCCGCACCGAACAGGGAACCCGGTTGATGTGCACATCGAAGACACTGAGGAAGATGCCGATCCGGATGGCTTCGCCGGGAAAACCGTCCTCGTCCCGCACCAGGCTGATGTCCGTCACCCTCCCGTCCGCGGGGGACAGTAGAATGCTTTCATCCTGGGGGACCCGCCGCCGGGGGTCGCGG
>JAKQWJ010000009.1 GCA_029562045.1 Spirochaetota bacterium
GGGGGATCTCGGTCTGGAAGGAGGCCCTGGAGGGGCGGAAGGCCTCCGCCGTGGGGGAGATGATCCGCGCTGCGGGCCTGCGGATAGTCTCCACCGTCCGGGGGGGCTTCTTCCCCGCCCTCTCTCCGGAGGAAAGGCGGAAGAGCCTGGATCAGAACCGGGCCCTCATCGACCTCTCCGCCGAGCTGGGCTCCCCCATGATCGTCCTCGTCCCTGGGGCGCACCCCGGGCAGGACCTGGAAGAGTCCCGGCGGCAGATCCGGGACGGCATCGCCGCCATCCTCCCCCGGGCGGAAGAGGCGGGCATCCGGCTGGCGGTGGAACCCCTCCACCCCATGTACGCCGACGCCCGGTCCGCCGTCAACACCCTGAAGCAGGCCAACGACCTCTGCCTGGAGCTGGACCATCCCTCCCTGGGGGTGGCGGTGGATGTCTACCACCTCTTCTGGGACCCGGACCTCCGGCGGGAGATCGACCGCTGCGGCAGGATGGGCCGGATCTTCGCCTTCCATGTCTGCGACTGGAAGACCCCCACCACGGACTTTCTGAACGACCGGGGGCTCATGGGGGAGGGCTGCATCGACATCCCGAAGATCCGCCGCTGGGTGGAGGAGGCGGGGTTTGCCGGCCCCGTGGAGGTGGAGATATTTTCCCACCGGTACTGGGCCATGGACCAGGACGAGTATCTCGCCCTGGTGGTGAAAGCCTACAGGGAGCACGTATGAAGGAAAGAAGAATCGGCGTCGTCATGAACGGCGTCACCGGCCGGATGGGCCGGAACCAGCATCTGGAAAGGTCCATCCTGGCCATCCGGAAGGACGGGGGGATTCTCCTGAAAAACGGCGGGATCCTGATCCCCGAACCTGTCCTGGTGGGCCGCAGCGAGGAGAAACTGCGGCGCCTGGCCCATATCTACGGTCTGGACAGATACACCACCGATCTGGACACCGCGCTGTCGGACCCGGCCAACGGGATCTACTTCGATTCCCAGGTCACCGACCGGCGGGCCGAGGGTCTGCTGAAGGCCATCGCCGCGGGCAGGGCGGTGTACTGCGAGAAACCCACCGCCGTCACCACCGCCGGGGCCCTGGCCCTCCACGAAGCGGCCCGGAAGGCGGGGGTCAAAAACGGCGTGGTCCAGGACAAGCTCTGGCTGCCGGGCCTCCTGAAGCTGAAGCACCTCCTGGACACGGGCTTCTTCGGCCGGGTCCTGTCGGTGCGGGGGGAGTTCGGCTACTGGGTCTTCGACGGCTTCCAGTGGCCCGCCCAGCGCCCCTCCTGGAACTACCGGAAGGAGGACGGCGGCGGCATCATGATGGACATGTTCTGCCACTGGCGCTACGTCATCGACAACCTCTTCGGCCCCATAAAGGCGCTGTCCGCCCTGGGGGCCGTCCACATCGACCGCCGGCGGGACGAGGAGGGCCGGGAGTACCGGGCCACCGCCGAGGACGCCGCCTACGGCACCTTCGAGCTGGAAAACGGGGTCATCTGCCAGTTCAACAGCTCCTGGGATGTGCGGGTCCGCCGGGACGACCTTCTGGTCCTGCAGGTGGACGGGATGAACGGCTCCGCCGTGGCGGGCCTGCGGGACTGCCGGATCCAGAGCGGGGCCATGACCCCCAAGCCGGTCTGGAATCCCGACATCGACAGCCCCATCGACTACTACGAGAACTGGGCCCCGGTCCCCACCCGGGACCCCTGCGACAACGCCTTCAAGGTCCAGTGGGAGCTGTTCCTTCGCCATGTGGCCGAGGACGGCCCCTTCCCCTGGGACCTGCTGGAGGGGGCCAAGGGGGTGCAGCTGGCGGAGCTGGGTCTCAGAAGCTGGAAGGAGCGGCGCTGGCTGGACGTCCCCCCCCTGGCCGCGCCGTGACGGGCCCATGGGCGATCCGTCCCCGCCCCCTGGACTGGGCGGCGGTGGCGGCCACCGTCCTCGCCGCGGCCCTCTTCTCCTGGAGGGCCTACTCCGGCGAAGCGGCGGAGCCCATGCTCTACATCCAGAACGAGGCCCACTCCTGGGTCTACCCCCTGGACAGGGAGGGGATCTTCCCCATCCCCGGCCCCCTGGGGACGACGACGGTGGTCCTACGCAACGGGGCGGCCCTTGTGGAGGACTCCCCCTGCCGGGACAAACTCTGCGTTTCCATGGGGTCCATTTCCCGCCGGGGGGACTGGGCGGCATGCCTGCCCAACCGGGTTTTTCTCCGGATCGACCGCCGGGAGCGCGGCGGGGAGAGAATCGATGCCTCCGCCTACTGAAAACCGCCGGA
>JAKQWJ010000016.1 GCA_029562045.1 Spirochaetota bacterium
CGCCATCCTGATCTTCGGGGCGGTCTCCTATTTTTCCCTGCCGGTCCAGCTTTTCCCCGACACGGCGCCCCCGCTGGTCAACATCCTCACGTCCTACCCCGGGGCCGCCGCTGAGGACGTGGCGGATCTGGTTTCGGACCCCATCGAAACCGAGGCTGCGGCCCTGGAGGGGGTGGCGGCCATCTCGTCCACCTCGCAGAACGGACTTTCCCTGGTGACGGTGGAGTTCCGCTACGGGACATCGGTGGATCTGGCGGCGGTGGATGTGCAGAACGCCCTGTCCCGGATCCGCTCCCGGCTGCCCCGGGAGATGGCGGACCCCCAGGTCCTGAAATTCTCCACCAGCGCCCGGCCGATCCTCACCATGGGACTCCGGGGCGAAGACCCCGCCGCGGTGAGACGGCTCGCCGAGGATGTCTTCGGGCCGGAAATCCAGCGGGTTCCCGGCGTGGCGGTGGTGGACGTCTTCGGCGGCTCCAGGCCGGAGGTTTCGGTTCTGGTGGACCGGAGCCGCCTCTCCGCCCACCGGCTTCCGTTGGCGGCGGTGGCGGAGGCCATCCGGGCCCACAACGTGGGCGAGCCGGCGGGCCAGATCCGGGGAGCGGGGGGCCATTACGCCTTCCGGGTGGACAACCGCAGCGGGAGCCCGGAGGACCTGGGGGCCATCCCCATCACCACCCCCGAGGGACGGAGGATCCGGGTGGCGGACCTGGCGGAGATTGTTTCCGGCGGCGGGGAGGACGCCTCCCGGTTCCGGGTCGGGGGCAGACCCTCCATCGCCATGCAGGTCCTGAAGCAGGAGGACGCCAACACGGTCAAAACCATCGATCTGGCTCTGGCGAAATTCGACGAACTCCGCCTCCGGCATCCGGAGGTGGAGTTCGATCTGGCCGACGAAGACGGCTCCTTCGCCCGTCAGGTGGTGGACAACATGCTGAGCTCGGTGGCCCAGGCCCTGTTCCTGGCCGCAGCCATCATCTTCCTCTTCCTGGGCAGCTTCAAGCGGGGGCTGGTCACCGCCGTTTCCATGCCCATGTCCTTCCTCCTGTCCTTTTCCCTGATGAAGATCTTCGGCTTTCAGATCGATATGGTGACCCTGACGGCCATCATCCTCGCCGTGGGAATGGTGGTGGACGCGTCGGTGGTTATCCTGGAAAACATCAGCAGCGCCCATGGAGAGAAGGGGCTTCCGCCGGTGGATGCGGCCATCCAGGGGGCCGGGGAGATACAGTTCTCCGTCATCGCCGGAAACCTGACCACCCTCATCGTTCTGGTCCCCCTTCTCTTCCTGTACGGCTTCATCGGGAAGACCTTCGGTCCCCTGGCGGCCACGCTGATCATCGCCTTCACCTCGTCCCTGGTGGTAGCCCTGGTTCTGGTGCCCATCCTGACCATTCCCGCCCTGAAGGACGGCAGGATGGAGGCCCTGGCCCGGAAGCTCTCCCGACCCTGGGAGAAGCTGATGGACGCCCTGCGGCGGCTCCTGGTGGATCTCCTGCGCCGGGCCCTGGACGCCCGGCTTGTGGTTTTCGCCGTGGCCCTCCTGTCCTTCGCCGGGGGAGCCCTGCTCCTGCGAAACCTGGGAATGGAGATGCTCCCCAAGATGGACGGCGGGGCCAGCTTCATCGTCATCGAAACCCCCTCGGGCTCGACGCTGGAGGAGACGGAAGAGGTGGTCGCCCGGGTGGAAGAGGCGGTGGCGGCGGAGCCCGAGCTGGTCCGTTTTTCATCCCAGATCGGTTTCGAGCCGGGGATGCACAGCTTCGGCGGAGGCGGGGTGCAGGGGCCCACCCAGGGCTACATCACCGTCACCTGGACGCCCCGGACAGAGAGAAAGCGGAGCATCTGGGACATTCAGGAGGATCTGCGGGGAAAAATAACCCGGATCCCGGATATAAAAAATTTCGTGGTCCGGGAATCGGGCAGCACCGCCAAGGCCACCACCGCCGCTTCCATCGTCGTCAAACTCCGGGGGGGAGATCCTCTGGTTCTGGACAAACTGGGTGACGTGGCGATGGAAAAGATCTCCACCGTGACGGGGGTGACCAACCCCTACCGGAGCTGGAGACGGGACCAGACTGTGTTCGAACTGGCCGTGGACGCGGAGCGGTCCCGGGAGATCGGCCTGGACCCCCGGAGTCTGGCCCGGGAGGCTGCCTCCGCCCTGGACGGGGTGGGAGCGGGGATCCTGCGGAGTCCGGGGGGGGAAACCACGCCCATCCTGGTGAAATACGCCCCCGGGTTCCGGCGGTTCCAGGAGGACATCTACGACGTGGGGGTCGCCTCCCGCCGGGACGGCACGGTGCTGCCTCTGGGGGCCTTGGCCTCCGCGGGGCGGACCACCACCCAGGGTCTGGTGACCCGGGAGAACCTTCTCCCCACGCTGGAGGTTCTGGCCTCCCATGGGTCCCGGCCGCTGAACTTCGTCACCCGGGATGTGGAAAAAGCCATCGCGGGGATCCGCGTCCCTCAGGGGTACGCCATTTCAGTGGAAGGGGAAAACAGGGACATGGAGGAGGCCCGGAAGGAAATAGCCGGCGCCCTCCTCCTGAGCCTGGCGGCGGTCTACCTCCTCCTGACGGCCCAGTTCAAATCCTTTCTGCACCCGGTTACGGTGATGGCCGCCATCCCCTTGAGTCTCGCCGGGGTGGCCGCCGCTCTGGCGGTGGCGGGCAAACCCATGTCCATGCCGGTTCTGGTGGGTCTGGTGCTTCTGGTGGGGATAGCGGTGAACAACTCCATCATCCTCATCGACTTCATCCAGGCCCGCCGCTCCCAGGGGGCGTCCCGGCGGGAGGCCATCCTGGAGTCCGTCGGCGCCCGTTTCCGCCCCATCATGATGACTTCCCTGTCCACCATCGTCGGGATGATCCCCCTGGCCCTGGAAACGGCCCTGGGGGCGGAGCGGTTTTCGCCCCTGGCCACGGCGGTTCTGGGGGGAAT
>JAKQWJ010000019.1 GCA_029562045.1 Spirochaetota bacterium
AGAACCGTTATGGAGAAGGAGTCCGGGTCGAGTCCGGGAAGCCCCGCGGGGGGCGCGCCGGTCTGGTCCACGGCGCCGGCCTGGTTCACCGCGCCGGCCTGGTCCACGGCGCCAGCCTGGTTCACCGCGCCGGCCTGGTCCGCGGCGCCGGGCCGGCCCGCTGCGACGGCTCCCGCGCTTCCGGGATCCTCTCCGCCCGGACCCGTTCCGGGCACCGGGGCCGGAATTGCGGAGACCGCGGACCCGTTTGCAGACGGGGAGGCTTCCGTGGTTTCCCGGTCCGTCACCGGGACCGGTCCCGTGGCGGGGCAGGAACGGATAAGGAGAAAGACCGCCCCTCCTGCGGCGGCAACCGCCAGAACAGGAAGGACCCGGGCCGCCGCCCCAAGCCGGCGGCGGCGTCCCTCCTGCCGCCCCGGGACCCCGGAACGGGCCCCTCCGGAAGCGCCCCCCGTCGGGACACCGCCGGGGCCCCCGCGCTCCGATGCGGCGCCCCGCCTTCCGGGATGCGGCGCGCCCCCCGCCGCGTCGGCCCTTTGGGGAGCCTTCTCCCCGCCGGGTCCCGCGCCGCCCTCTCCCGCGGGGGTCCCCTGAGTCTCCGTCGGGTCTCCCCCCCCGCTTTCACCGGAGCGGGCGGTTTCCGCCAGAAGCTCCACCGGGGACCTGGGCTCTCCCTCCGGGGCCGACGATTTCCGTTTACGCCGGGGGGGCGGGACCGACAGCCCCTGGAGGAACCGTTCCAGCCGCTCCCGCTCCCGGAGGTGGAAGGCTTCGTCGTGCCACGCGGCGAGCCTGTCCACGGCCTCGGAACTTTTCCGGGCCTGGGAGATCTTCAGCGGGGTGAGAACGCCGCCCAGCCGGTACAGCACATACCACTCGCCGTCGGCCCGGAGGATGTCTCCCAGGATGGGCAGCCTGGTTTCGTTGCTGTCCGGCGGCGGGACCGGGGCCGCCAGGGCGGCCAGGCGGGCGCCGTGCTTCCGAAACCCCTCGGCGACTCCTTTGCGCCGGCTCCACAACCGGGCCAGTTCCCGGATATTCCACAGGAAAAATGTGACGCCCCCCGGCGGGGGATCGGAAAAATCCCGGGCCCTGGCATCGTGGAGGACCTTCGCCGCCGCCCCCCCCGCCGGCGCCGCAACGGCGCGGCAGAGAGGTTCGATCCGTCGGGCGAACTCCTCCACCGCGGGGTCGCCGCAGTCCTTGAACTCCCGAAGGAAACCATGGAGGTAATCCTCCGCGAGGGCGGCGGGTTCCCGGTCGTCTTTTTCCAGCACCCGATAGGGCACTCCCTGGACCGGAGAGAACCCTCCCTCCGAGGAGCGGAGGGTCCTGATCCCCCGCTTATCGAACAGGGCGGGAACGCCGGCCCCGCCGGAGAAGAGCAGCTCGGGAAAGCCGGTGGAGGGAGGAAAACCCAGCCGAAGCTCCCGGCCCCGGCGGGCCAGGGTGAAACCCGAGAAGGTCTTCTCCCGATCCGGTTCCAGGTGCACCACGACGCAGGAAAGGCCCATGCCCACAAAAAGCGACACCGCCGTCTGCAGGCTTCCCGGCTCGGAGGTGGCGACCCGAAGCTCCTTCCTCGTCACCGCCGCTCTCTTGAAACGGTTCAGGAGACCCTCGGACAGATGGTCCTCCACCAGCCACTGCACCAGATCGGGGTCCACCCCGTAACGCCCCAGATCCACGATATAATCCGGAGGAAGATCGACGCAGCCCAGTCTGCCCTCCCGGAAAAAATAGGGCCTGTCCCCGGCGAAAATGAACCCCGGAGGCCCCAGATCCCGGGGCATGAAGCGCAGGGGGTTCTCCTTGACCTGCCGGACCACCCGCTCCGCCCGGTGGATAAAATGCCCATCATCCCGCTCCCTGTCCCGGAGATTGAAGATCCGCTTCTTGTCGTGAACGATGTGGAGGTTGCCGCCCCGGTAAAAATACACGAAGGCTCCGGCTTTTTTGGGGTTTTCCTCGTCCTCTTCGTACTCGTAGCCTTCCACGGGGAGGTCCTGTTCGTCCAGGAAACGCTTGAGTCTTCCGATTTCCTCGGGCTCGCCGATGTACCTGGTTTCGCCGTTCAGCGGAAGCTGCAGATTCTGATGCTCCAGCATCTGGTTTCCCGTCAGGGATTCGGTGACCACCACGGCGGAGATGAAACTCTTCGCCCGATCCGACAGGCTCGGCGAGGTGCCGATCCGGAGGAAGGGGCGATAGTCGTCCGCCCCCTTGCCCAGATAGATGATGTAGCACTCCGGGTCTATATGGAAGATACGAAGAGAGGGATCCTCGATCATACCACAACTTTACCACACTTTTCGCTATTCCGTACAATCTTTTTTTCGTTTATGATTGACCCTATGGTACTCTGCGAAAGAACATACCGCAAGATAATCCCCGTGGCCGGGGGCAAGGGCGGCGTGGGCAAATCCGTCATGGCGGCGAACCTGGGCCTTCTTCTGGGCGAAGCGGGGAGACGCACCGTTCTGGTGGATCTGGACGTGGGAGGGTCCAACCTCCATTCCTGTCTGGGCCTCAAAAACACCAACCTGGGTCTGGGAAATTTCGTTTCCCGCAAAGACACGACATTCCAGGACATAATGCTCAGGACCGATTACTCCAACCTGTTTTTCATCCCCGGCGACGTGCTGGTGGCGGGGACTCCGGAAAAGGTCCAGGCCCAGAAACGGAGCATCATCGCCCAGCTTCTTAAAATCGAGGCGGATTACATCATCCTCGACCTGGGCTCGGGAAGCGGGGCGCTGGTGGTGGATTTTTTCCTGATCTCCAACGCCGGACTGCTGGTGGTGACTCCCCAGGCGACCTCGGTTCTGAACGCCTACGGTTTTCTGAAGAACACCGTATTCCGCTTTCTGCAGCTGGAGCTGGCAAACAAAAAAGCCGCCTCCACCCTGCTTGCCGAGACCCTGCGGGAAGCCAGACCCAACGCGCTTCCGCCCATGGCGAAGATCATCAAGAGCATCGAGGCCCGGGACAAGGCTTCGGGCGCCCGGGTCCGGGAGTTCCTGAAAAGCCTGAAACCCGGCCTGGTGGTCAATATGGCCGAGACCCCGGAGGATCTGCGGATCATCGAAAACCTCCAGGATCTGGTCAAAAAAAATCTGGGGGTCGATCTGTCCTGCCTGGGGCTGGTGTACCGGGACGAGGAGGTGAACGCGTCCATGCGGGAGCTCCGGCCCCTGGTTCTGGGGCGGCCGGACAGTCTCGCGGCGCGGCAGATAAACCGGGTCGCCCAGAAGATCCTGCAGTCCCGGGATTTTCCGGACATGCCGCTGGACCTTTCGCTGTACCGGGACTCCTTCGAACTCGCCGCCATCGAGGCGGAAAACGATTATTCCCGGAAGGCGGCCGCTCCGGCGGCGGAAAAAAGCGACACCATCGCTCCGGACGAAATGCTGGCGGTGCTGTCCGCCCAGCAGAAAAAAATCAGCGAGCTGCAGGGGACCATCAGGATGCTGACCATGGGAGGACAGGGCGGCCCTCTCATGGGGAGGTTTTAGGCCAGCCTGGGAGGGTAGACTCCCCGGTCGATGAGCCGCCGAATTCCCCGCTGGACCGCGGGCCTGTCCGCCGGGTAGGTTATGCCGAACCACTCCGCCGACGAGGGCAGGACCTCCACCCGCGCCTCCCCGGAGGAAACGAGCGCCCCCACCACCGACGGGATGTAGCACTCCGCCGCCGGGTCCCCTCCCCTCTCGGCGAAAAAAGAGATGAACTCCCTTTCCAGGAAGGGGAAGATCCCGGGGGTGAAGCCGAACAGATTCATGCTGGTCAGTTCGTCGCCGGACAGCGGCACATCCCCGCCCTCCCTCCGGCTGACGATTCCTCCGGGGGTCCTTTCTATCAGGGTGTGCTCTTCGATGGACCGGAGAAACCCGTCCTCTCCGGCGACGCAGATTCCCCGGGACACCGAACCGCTCTCCGACAGGGTGTTTTTCAACCGGTAGCCCACCATGGCGAAATCGGTCCCCGACGGGTCCATGTTCCGAAGGCGCGAGGCCATGACTCGAAAGGCGT
>JAKQWJ010000021.1 GCA_029562045.1 Spirochaetota bacterium
AGCTGGGGACGAACACCCCGGGGGAGATTGCCCGACTGGCCCGGATGGCCCTGCCGGACATCGGCCTGATCACCAATATCGGCTTGGCCCATCTGGCGGGATTCACGGACCTGGCCGGGGTGGCGGCGGAGAAAAGAGACCTGTTCCGGGAGCTGTCGGCGGCGGGGACGATGATCGTAAACAAGGATGATCCCTTCCTCCGGGATGCCGGACGGGATTGGCAAGGCGGGGTCGTCACCTTCGGATTGCATGCCGCGGCGAACGTTTACGCCGACGGGATCGTCCCGGTGCTGGTCTCCGGGGCTGGCGTCGCCGGGCAGGACGGGACCAGGGAAAAGTACCGGACGGAAACCCGTTTCACTCTCCATCTGGGGGAGGAACGGCAGGAAATAACCATACCCGTCGCGGGCGAACATCAGATCGTAAATGCCCTTGCTGCTGCCGCATCCGCCTGGGCGGCCGGCGCCTCCGGAGAGGATATCGCCCTTGGCCTGGGCAGTTTCACCCCGATTCCGGGGCGGATGGAAATCATTGCCCTGGCCGGCGGCGCCTTCGTCATCAACGATGCCTACAATGCCAATCCGTCCTCGGTCCGGGAGGCCCTCCGGACCCTGCAACAGCTCAAGGGACGGGGACGCGGGATCGCGGTCCTGGGGGACATGCTTGAACTGGGACCCCGGGAAGCCGCCTGGCATGAGGAAATCGGGGGCCTTCTGGCAGACACCGGAGTGGAACGGGTTTATCTCCGGGGAAGGCTCTCAGGAGCGACAGCAGCAGGGGCCTCGAAACACGGCATGCCGGCGGCGGCTATCATTGTGGCGGAGGATCAGGAAGAAATCGCCCGGGACCTCGGGGCATATCTCCAGGCGGGGGACTGGGTCCTCGTCAAGGGCTCCCGGCGGCTGGAGATGGACAAGGTGACCGCGGCGCTCCGCCGGGCTCATGGGGAAGCGGGAGGCAGCCGATGATCTATCATCTCCTCTATCCACTCCATACGGTCTTCTCCTCTTTCAACGTCTTCAGGTACATCACCTTCCGGACAATCTATGCGGCCATCACCGCCCTGGTGATCTGTTTCCTCCTGGGACCCTGGCTGATCCGCAAGCTCCAGGAGCACCAGATCGGCCAGTCGATCCGGGAGGACGGCCCGAACAGCCACCTGGTGAAGCAGGGGACCCCGACCATGGGGGGAATCCTGATCATCTTTGCCGTGGTGATCTCCACCCTCCTGTGGGCCAACCTCTCCGTCTGGTACATCTGGCTGGTCATCTTCGTCACGGTGAGCTACGGGCTGATCGGCTTCGTGGACGACTACCGGAAGATCTCCCGGAAAAACAGCCGGGGGGTGCCGGGGAAGGTCCGGCTCGCCGGCGAGGTCGGCATCGCCCTCTTCGTGGGTCTGGTGCTGTACATGAAGCCGGGATTCACCGCCAACGTCACCATCCCCTTCTTCAAGACCGCCCTGCCCAACCTGGGCTGGGGGTACATCTTCCTGGCAGCCTTCATCATCGTCGGCGCCGCCAACGCCGTCAACCTCACCGACGGTCTGGACGGCCTGGCCATCGGCCCCATCACGATCTGCTTCATGACCTATCTGTTCTTCGCCTACTTCGCGGGGAACATCAAGATCGCCTCTTATCTCCAGATCCCCTACGTGGCCGGCACGGGGGAACTGTCGATCTTCTGCGGCGCCATGGTGGGGGCCGGACTGGGCTTTCTGTGGTACAACACCTATCCCGCCCAGGTATTCATGGGCGATGTGGGGTCCCTGTCCCTGGGGGGCGCCCTGGGGACCCTGGCCGTCCTCACGAAACAGGAGATCCTCCTGGCCATCGTGGGCGGCATCTTCGTTCTGGAGACCTTTTCCGTGATCTTCCAGGTGGGCTGGTTCAAGATGTCCGGGGGGAAGCGGATCTTCCGGATGGCCCCTATCCATCATCATTTCGAGCTCAAGGGCTGGGCGGAGCCGAAGGTCATCGTCCGTTTCTGGATCATCTCCATCCTCCTGGCCCTGGTGGCCCTGAGCACCCTGAAGTTGAGGTAGGCGCGATTATGGAGCTGCAAGGAAAGAACATCGCCGTCATCGGGCTGGCCAAAACGGGGCTGGCCACGGCGGAGTTTCTCCTCGGCCGGGGGGCGAAGGTGACGGCGACGGACATGAATCCCCAGTCTCTGGCCGCTGCGGCGCTGCCGGGGATGAAGACCGCACCGCATGATCCGGAGATTCTTACGGGGGTGGACCTCGTCGTCCCCTCCCCCGGCGTGCCACCGGCAAATCCCATCCTTGCCGCGGCGGCGGGGGCGGGCATCCCGATCCTCAGCGAGCTGGAACTCGCGGGACGCTTTCTCCACACGCCCCTCATCGCCATCACCGGCACCAACGGGAAGACCACGACCACGGCGCTCATCGGCCACATTCTAGGACAAAGCGGCCGGAGAGTCTTTGTGGGCGGAAACATCGGCACCCCCCTCATCGGCTACGCCGGCGGCCCCCAGGAGGACCACTGGGCGGTGATCGAGGTGAGCAGCTTCCAGCTCCAGTGGAGCGAAACGTTCCATCCCGCCGTGGCGGTCCTCCTCAATGTAACCGCGGATCATCTGGACTACCATGGGTCATTCACCGCCTACCGCGCGGCCAAGGAGCGCCTCTTCGCCAACCAGACGGCAGCGGACACGGCGATCCTCAACGGCGACGAACCGGGGACGGCGGCGCTGGCCCCGCGCCTGGCCGCCCGGACGCTCCGTTTCCACAGCGGCGGCACCGCGGCAACCGGGATGTACCCGGAGGGAGAGCAACTGGTCTATGTCTCCCCGACGGGGGAAAAGGAAATCTATCCCCGGTCCATGGTGAAGCTGCCGGGGACCCACAACCTGGAGAACGTCATGGCGGCGGTTATGGCGGCTCGGAGCTGCGGCTGCACCCCGGCGGAGATCGCTGCGGCGGTCGCGTCCTTCGCTGGCTTCCCCCATCGTATCGAATACGCGGGGCAGTGGCGGGGTGTCTCCTTCTACGACGACTCCAAGGGGACCAACGTGGACGCCGTCCGGCGGGCGCTGGAAACATTTGCGGCGCCGGTGATCCTCCTCATGGGGGGACGGGACAAGGCGGGAGACTTCCGACCCCTGATCCCCCTGGTGCGGCAGAAGGCCAAACGGCTCGTCCTCTTCGGGGAGGCCCGGGAGGCCATTGGCGTGGTCCTCGGCGGCCTCGTGGCGACGGATTCCCGCCCGACCCTCCGGGAGGGCGTTGCCGCGGCGGCGGCGGGGGCGACGCCTGGGGACGTGGTCCTCCTGTCGCCGGGGTGCGCCAGCTTCGACGAGTTTCGGGATTACAAGGCCCGGGGGAAATTCTTTCAGGATCAGGTAAAGGCCCTTGCCCATGATTAAATTCGACTCCACCGACAGAAGTCCGGACATCATCCTGCTCATCGTCACCCTCATCCTCGTCACCGTGGGGACGGTGATGATCTACAGCTCCAGCTCCATCATGGCCATGGAGCGCTTCAAGGACGGGCAGTTCTTCCTCAAGAAACAGATGATCTTCGTCGTCATCGGCCTGGGGGCTATGATCTTCATGACCAGGATCCCCTATGAAGAGCTCAAGAAGTTCGCTTATCCCGGGGTGATCATCTCCCTGGTCCTCCTCACCCTGGTCCTCATCCCCAAGATCGGCGTCCGGGTCGGCGGCGCCTCACGATGGCTGAAGGTGGGTTTTTTCGCCTTCCAGGTCACGGAGCTGGTGAAGATCTTCGTTGTCCTGTTTCTCGCCCACTTCCTCACCCGGAAGGCGATGTATGCCAAGGAACTGAAGCGGGGGGTCGTCATTCCTCTGGTGGTGACCATGCTCCTGGTGGGGCTTATCGTCATCGAGCCGGATTTCGGCACCGCCGTCCTGATCACCATGATCCTCATGTTCATGCTCTACCTGGCGGGAAGCCGGGTCCGCTACCTCGCGGGACTCGTGGCC
>JAKQWJ010000024.1 GCA_029562045.1 Spirochaetota bacterium
CTCCGGCGAAGATGGAGCCCAGCACCGCCAGAATCAGCACCGCCGGCGGCAGCAGGGACTTCATCAGCCGGACGATCTTGCCCAGAGACATGGGAGTCATCTCCGACCGAGGAATGGGAGGACCGAGCCTGGGGTTGATGAAGCAGCGAACCGCTATATAGAGGATGTACAGCGTCGACAGAAGAAGGCCCGGCAGGAAGGCCCCCATGAACATCTGCCCGATGGAGAGGCCCGCCTGGGGCCCGTAGACCACCAGCATGATGCTGGGGGGGATCAGAATCCCCAGGGTTCCCGAGGCGACGATGGCCCCCGAGGCCAGGGACTTGTCGTAGCCCCGGGTCACCATGGGGGCCAGGGCCATGAGGCTCAGGATCGTCACCGACGCGGCGATGACCCCCAGACAGGTGGCCAGGATGGTGCCGAAGATGACGGTGACGATGGCCAGCCCTCCCCGGACGCTCCCCAGAGCGTCGTAGAGATTGTCGTACAGCTCCTTGGTGACCCCCGAGTGCTGCAGCACCACCCCCATGAAGGTGAAGAGCGGGACCGCCAGATAGGAGTAGTTCAGCGACAGGTCGAAGAACCGGCTGTACAGGATATGAAAGGTCGTCACGGGACCCAGGGCGAAGATCCCCACCAGAAAGGAGACGCTTCCGATGATGAACGCGATGGGGAAGCCCGTCATGACCAGGAAGAACACCCCTCCCAGCATCAGGAAGGTAATGAGTTCGGGGCTCATGTCAATCAATTTGCTCACCTCTCACCAGAAAGTATAGGTCTCTGACGAACTTCGCGATTCCCTGCAGAAAAAGCAGCAGAAGCCCCAGCGCCAGGATCGCCCGGTACGGAAAGGCCGGGGGATACCATATGCTGGTGAACATGACCTCCTTGATCTTCCAGGCCCGGACGCTCCAGGTGAAGGCGTAGTACAGCAGAACCCCGATGAGGGGGAAGAAAAACAGGAGGGACGATACAATGTTCAGGAGGGCCTGGTATCGCGGCGAGAGCAGGCTGTACAGAAGATCCACCCGGGTGTGGGCCTCGTACTTGTAGTCGTAGGAGGCCCCCAGCAGATACATGGCGCCCCCCAGCATGCAGATCATGTCGTAGCCCCACACGGTGGGGGCGTTGAAGAAGTGCCGGGCGATGGTATCGTAGGACCCGACGAGAACGAGGAGAAAAGCGGTCCACTTTCCATAAGTCCCCGATTTTTCACTGAGACAATCGATACAACGAAGAACCTTTTTCACGGCATTCACGGTTTTCCTCCCCGTTCCCGCGCTTTTCCGCGGATCAGTGCATCGCGGCGTAGGCCTTGCCGAACTCGTTCATGGAGTTCAGGATCTCGGCGAAGATGGGCGATTCCTTGGCGGCCTTTTCCTTGTAGAACTTCTCGGCGGCGGCCTGGACGGCGGCCTCCACCTCCTTCGGGAGCTTGTAGACTTCGCAGCCCGCTTCCCGGAACTTGTCCACCGCCTTGATGGACTCGGCCACCAGGTACTCGTGTTCCGCGATGGCCCACTTATCCAGGATGTTGGTCACCAGCACCTTCAGGTCTTCGGGCAGCTTGCTCCAGGCGTCCTTGTTGACATAGAACACCTGGGGGTCGCTGGGGGCCCGGACCGGGGACAGGATCACATACTTGGCCACTTCGTTGAAGTGCATGTTCCAGTTCGAAGCCAGGGTGGAGTACTCGAAGGCGTCGATGACGCCCCGCTTCATCGCTTCGTACAGCTCGCCTCCGGGGATGATGACCACCGAGGTCCCCAGAGTCTTCATGATCTCCCCTCCGTCCCCCATGCAGCGGGCCCGCAGCCCCTTCAGGTCCGACACCTTGGTGATCTTGACCTTGGAGTGGAAGAACACCTCTTCCGGTAGGGGGCTGATCCAGCCGGGGAAGGTCTGGACGTTGTAGCCCGCCATCATCTTGTTCATGAGGTCCGCGCCGCCGGCATAGTTGAACCAGGCCCGCAGAGCCTCTCCCGCCAGGGCGCCGGGCCGGGAGCTGATGAGTCCCGCCGCGGGCCACTTGTCCAGGCTGTACATCGGGCAGGTATAGGCCATCTGCAGGACGTTTTCATGCACCGCGTCCAGTTCCTTGTAGGCGGGAACGATGGAGCCGCCGACAAAGGGTTTCACCTCCAGCCGTCCACCCGACGCGGCGGTGATGTCCTTGCAGGCGTTGTCGTGGAAGATCTGCGAGGGGTCGCTGGCAGGCCCGTGCCCCGAGGATTTCCAGACGATTTTTTCGATCTTCGGCCCCTCGGCGGCTTTCTCCGTCGCCTTCCCGCCGCAACCGGCCAGGCCGCCGAACACCACTGCGGCGGCAATCACGATAACCAGGGTCTTTTTCATTTCCAGCCTCCCGAAAAACTATTCAGAAACCCCGCATACGCGGAGTCTCGGCAAACCCGTGTTCAGTCGATGACAATTTCCGTTCCCCCGGGATTGGGGAAACTCCCCTCCATCGTGGCGGCCACCAGATCCGCGGCCTTCCCTCCGGTGCAGTGGGAAACCCCCACCAGGCCGATCTCCCGGGACTTCAGGTAGGCCAGGGATGTCCGCAGGGAGGTTTCCGACGCTTCCACCAGATGGGTCCCCCCCAGAACGGCGTACAGGGGCCCGGGGAAGAGGGACTCCACCGCATCCAGCATGTTCTTCATCCCCGGGTGGGCGCAACCCAGGAGGACCACGGTGCCCCGGGAGCTTTCCACCGCCAGAAGGACCTCGTCGTCGAAGGGGTCCGGAACCAGGGCCCCGTCCCGGAGCAGTCTGAAGCGGGGATTGATGATCTCGTCGTCGTGGACCCGGGGGAAGCCCGTCACCGCGTGGATCCCCGGGAGGATCTCCTCCCGCCCCCCGGCGGCCACCCGGAGCTCCACCCCCCGGCGGCGGAGGAAATCCTCGTCGAAATCGTTCCCCAGAAAGGCCCGGGAGGGGCCCCGGACCGCGTACTTGGCCCGGAAAAAACCCGGCCCCACCACCAGCTGAAAGCTTTCCCGCCTCTCCGCCAGGGGGCGGACCCCGCCGGAATGGTCGTAATGGCCGTGACTGACCACCACATGCCGGAGATCCGACAGGTCGAGCCCCAGCCTGTCGGCGTTGTCCATGAAGGCCCCGGACTGTCCGGTGTCGAAGAGGAGTTTCCCGCCGTCCTTTTCCACATAGAACGACAGGCCGTGCTCCGCCTTCAGAGCCAGGTGCTCCCCCCGCTGGTTTTCCATCAGTGTGACGATCTTCACGGGCATGTCCTTACCTCCGGATGGATGCGCGGATATCCTCCAGCGCCCTGGTCAGATGTTCGGTCATCTCCCTCTCCGCCGCCGCCGGATCCCGCCGGGCGATGGCATCGACGATGCGCCGGTGTTCCTCCACCGTTTTCCGCGCCCGGCCGGGAACGTGCAGGCTGGAAATCCAGCCCTCCGGAAGAACCCGGGTCATTGTCTTCATGAGTATGGCCAGCGTGCGGTTCTTCGTCGATTTGGCTATCGCCGCGTGCAGCTGACTGTCCAGCCTGACGAGGTCCTCCGTTGCCTTCGAATCGACGCTTCGGCAGAAGGTTTCGCACAGATCCCGAAGAGCCTGGATGTCCCGGTCATCGGCGTTCTTCGCCGCGTAGGCCGCCGCCTTGGGATCGATGATGAGGCGGATTTCGAAATGCTCCAGGATTCCGTCCTCGTTGCGCCGGAGCCACTCCGAGAAGGCTTCCACCTCCTGCGGTGAGGCGCCGGCCACGAAAATGCCCTTGCCGTGGATGACCCGGACCCAGCCGGTGGCCTCCAGGATGCGGACCGCTTCCCGCACCGACGACCGGCTGACCCCGAGTAGTCCCGTGAGTTCGTGTTCGGAGTAAAACCGGTCCCCCGCCGCGAAGCCCTCCTCGATGATGAGGCCCTTCAGCGTCTCTGAGACCTTCTCCGACAGACGGACCGTCTTCTCCGGATGAATCGGCATGTCGACTCCCGCGCCCACAGCTTGTCTGATGTCCTAAGAGCGATGCCCCAGTGTACAGCCACTTTCCGCGGGCCGTCAAGAAGAAAA
>JAKQWJ010000025.1 GCA_029562045.1 Spirochaetota bacterium
GACCACCATGCCGCCGGCGCCCCGGGACAGGTACTTTTTGGCCAGCGGGTGTGAGGGATCCTCGGGCAGGCCGGGGTAGCGCACCCAGGCGACCCTCTTGTCCTTCTGTAAAAATTTCGCCACCGCCAGGGCGTTGGCCGAATGACGCTCCATCCGCAGGGGCAGGGTTTCTATCCCCTGGAGGAACATCCAGGCGTTGTCGGGGCTGATGCAGGCTCCCAGGTTCCGCAGCGGCACCGTCCTCATCCGGAGGATGTAGGCCAGGGCCCTGTTGTCCCCCAGGTCGTGGGCCCAGCGCAGCCCGTGATAGTTGGGGTCCGGCTGGTTGAACAGTTCGAAGCGGGGCCCGGACCAGTCGAACCGGGCGGCGTCCACGGCGATGCCCCCGATGGCCGTCCCGTGCCCGCCCAGCCACTTGGTCAGGGAGTGGAGGACCACATCGGCCCCGTGCTCCATGGGCCGCAGCAGGTAGGGGGTGGTGAAGGTGGAGTCGACGATCAGGGGAAGGCCGTTCTCGTGGGCCAGGTCGGCCAGGGCCTTCACGTCGGTGATATCCAGGACGGGATTGCCGATGGTTTCGGCGAAGATGGCCCGGGTCCGGGGGTTGATGGCCTTTTTAACGGCGTCGAAGTCGTTGTTCCCCACGAAACGCACGGTGATCCCCAGCTGGGGCAGGATGGCGTCGAACATGCTGTAGGTGCCGCCGTAGAGGTTGTTCAGGGACACGATCTCGTCCCCCGCCTTGGCCAGGGTGATGAGGGCGTAAAAAATCGCCGAGGTCCCCGAGGCCAGGGCCAGGGCGGCGGCCCCGCCCTCCAGGGCCGCGACCCTCTGTTCGAGAACATCGTGGGTGGGGTTCATGATCCGGGTGTAGATATTGCCCGGCTCCTTCAGGGCGAAGAGGTTGGCCGCGTGTTCGGTATTTTTAAAAACGAAGGAACTGGTCCGGTGCACCGGGACGGCCCGACTTCCGGTTGTGGGATCCGGCGCCTGCCCGGCGTGGAGACTCAAGGTCTCGAAACGATACTTTTTTCCGCCCATGGGTTCTCCTTCTAAATGCTACTATGACAGTAGAAAAACTAATAGATCGGGCGGCACCGCGTCAATACCCGGGAGCAGGAAAGGCTCCCTTGCCCCGGGGCGGGATGCGTCATAAAATGAAAGGAACCTGAAGGAAGAGGATGCCATGCTGGATTTCGTCAAAACACCCACCCTGCTGGTGATGACCCATCGGGTGGAGAGAAACATCGAAAGGATGAAGGCCAAGGCGGACCGGAGCGGGGTGCGTTTCCGGCCCCATTTCAAGACCCACCAGTCCGGGGAGATGGGGGAGTATTTTCGAAAGGCCGGGGTGGAGGCCATCACCGTCTCCAGCGTTTCCATGGCCCGGTTCTTCGCCTCCCGGGGCTGGGGGGACATCACCATCGCCTTTCCGGTGAACCTCCGGGAAATGGACGACATCCGGGCGCTGGCCCAGGACCTGGCCCGGGCCAGCCCCCGGGCCGGCGACGCCACAGGGGCCCGGGCCGGCGATGCCACAGGGGCCCGGGCCGGCGACGCCACAGGGGCCCGGGCCGGGGGGGCGGCCCGGAAACCGGCCCTGCGGGCGGCCCATGCCGACGCCCCGGCCCTGAACCTGGTGGTGGAATCGGTGGAATCCGCCCGCGCGCTGGGCCGGGCCTTCTCCGCCGGGGGCGGGAGCGGGAGCGGAGGCAGCGGCGGCGGTCCCGCCGTAGAGGCGGGGGTCTATCTGAAGATCGACGCCGGCTATGGAAGAACGGGCATCCCCGCGGGGGACGACGGGGCCGCGGCGGCGGTTGCCCGGGAGCTGACCCGCTCCCCGGGGCTGAAACTCCGGGGGCTTCTGGCCCACGCCGGGCACACCTATTCGGCCCCCTCCGCCGAGGCGGTGCGGGGTATCTTCCGGGAAACCGTCGAGGCCCTGGGCGCCCTGAAGGGCCGGCTGGCGAAGCGGGGCTTCCGGGACCTGGAAATCTCTGTGGGGGACACCCCGGGCTGCAGCATCCTGGACCGGTTCGACGGGGTGGACGAGGTGCGGCCGGGGAACTTCGTGTTCTACGACGCCAAACAGCTGGGTCTGGGCTCCTGCAGAGAGGAGGACATCGCCGCCGCCGTGGCCTGTCCGGTGGTGGCCAGGCACCCGGAGCGGGGGCAGGTCCTCATCTACGGCGGGGCGGTGCATCTTTCCAAGGATTTCCATACCGACCCGGAGGGGCGGCGGGTCTGCGGTCTGGTGGCCCTTCCGGCGCCGGAGGGCTGGGGACCCGTGAAGCCCCGCTGCCGGGTCTCTTCGGTCAGCCAGGAGCACGGCGTCGTAACCGTGGATCCGGAAACCATGGCGGAACTGTCCGTCGGGGACCTTCTGGTCGTCATCCCCTCCCATATCTGCCTGGCGGTGGACCTTCTGGGGGAGTATCACTCCCCCCGGGGAGAGCTGCTGGGGACGGTGTGGAGGCGGAGCCTTCCCTGAGGGGAGGGCGCCGCGGGACGCGTTCGGGAGCGGCGCCGCCGGGGAATGAAGACCGCCCGGGTCTGCCGCCGCCCCCGGGGATAAAGGCCGTCCGGCGGCCCAGGCCCCCGGCGGCGCCGGTCAGGCCGGGTACAGCGCCGCCAGCTTCTCCGACGCCTTCAGGCCGTGGCCCGAGAGGAAAATGACCGCGCCCTCCCTCTCCTCCCGGGACAGCCGGGCGAGGCCCGCCAGGGCCGTCGCCGAGGTGGGCTCCACGTAGAGGCCCGAGGCCAGAAGCCTCCGGTGGGCGGCGATGATCTCCTCCTCCGACACGGAGAGGCTGCGCCCTCCGCTTTCCCGCAGGCAGGCCAGCACCTCCCGGGCCCGGGGGGGCCGGGAAACGGCTATCCCCTCCGCCACCCCCGCCCGGGCTTCCACGGGGACGAAATCCGCAAGACCCGCCTGGAAGGCCCGGTGCAGGGGGTCGCAGACCGCGGCCTGGACGCCGTAGATCTTCGGCAGGGCCCGGGCGTACCCCGCGGACACCAGGAGACGGAAACCCCGGTGGATGCCCTCCAGGTATCCCCCGCTTCCCAGCGGGACCACCACGGCGGGGGGAAGGGACCTGCTCAGCTGTTCCCAGAGCTCGAAGGCGGCGGACATGTGCCCCTGGATGAAGAAGGGGTTCCAGAGATGGCTGGCGTAGTAGGATTTTTCCGCCGCCGCCAGGACGGCGTCGCTGGCCGCCTGGCGCGGCCCGGGAACCCGGACCACCTGGGCGCCGCAGAGCCGGGCCTGGACCAGTTTCCCCGGGGGGGTGCTGTCGGGGGCGAATATCCGGCACCGGATCCCCGCGGCGGTGGAGTAGGCCGCCATGGCCGCCCCGGCGTTGCCGGAGGAGTCCTCCACCAGTTCACGCACGCCGATGCGCCGCGCCAGGGAAACCAGGACTGAAGCGCCCCTGTCCTTGAACGAACCCGAAGGCAGGAGACAGTCCAGTTTGAACCGGACCCTCTCCCCGTCCATGGTCCTTTCCACCAGAGGGGTCGTCCCCTCCCCCAGGGAAACCGCCTCCGTCCCCGGGGGAAGCCCGTAGGCCTCCCGGTAGCGCCAGATGGACAGATCCCGGGTTTCCAGCGCCGCCAGGGGGAAAACGCCGGGGCTTTCGACCAGCAGGTAGCTTCCGCAGCGGCAGCGGAAGATCTTCTCCTCCAGGGGATACTCTTTTTTACAGGAAGGACATCGGTACATAGCCGCAGTGTAGGCCCGAAACCCCGGCGGGTCAATTCATCCCCCGGCGTGTCCGCCGGCCCGGTGAAAGCCCCGGCGGCGGCCGGAGCCGCGGCGGGTCCGCCCGTCCGGTGGCGGCGGCTGAATGGGGCGGGGGGCCGAAGCTGGCCCAAGAGGGGCTTTTATGCTACCCTGCGTCATGGCACAACAGGAAGCGAACAAGATCATCTATTCCATGGTGGGGGTCGGAAAGACCTACAACCAGAAAACGGTTCTCAAGGACATCTATCTCTCCTATTTTTACGGCGCCAAGATCGGGGTCATCGGGCTCAACGGGTCGGGGAAAAGCACCCTGCTGAAGATAATGGCCGGGGTGGAGAAGGACTTCATCGGGGAAACCATGATCACCCCGGGTTTCACCGTGGGCTACCTGGAGCAGGAGCCCCTGGTGGACTCGCAGAAGACCGTCCGGGAGGTGGTGGAGGAGGGGGTCCAGGAGACGGTGGACCTTTTAAAAGAGTTCGACGCCATCAACGAGAAGTTCGCCGAACCCATGTCCGACGAGGAGATGAACTGCCTGCTGGACAGGCAGGGCCGGGTGCAGGAGGCCCTGGACCGCAGCGGCGCCTGGGACCTGGATTCCCGGCTGGAGATGGCCATGGACGCGCTGCGCTGCCCGCCCCCGGACACCTCGGTGAAGGTCCTCTCCGGGGGGGAGAAGCGCCGGGTGGCCCTCTGCCGTCTGCTGCTCCGGAAGCCGGACATCCTCCTTCTGGACGAGCCCACCAACCATCTGGACGCGGAAACCGTGGCCTGGCTGGAGCACCACCTGTCGCAGTACGAGGGGACGGTCATCGCGGTGACCCACGACCGGTACTTTCTGGACAATGTGGCGGGCTGGATCCTGGAGCTGGACAGGGGCGAGGGCATCCCCTGGAAGGGCAACTACTCCTCCTGGCTGGAGCAGAAGAAGACCCGCCTCCAGCAGGAGGACAAGAAGGAGACGGAACGGCAGAAGACCCTGCAGCGGGAACTGGAGTGGATCCGCATGTCTCCCCGGGGGCGGCAGGCCAAGTCCAAGGCCCGGATCAGCGCCTACGAGAGCCTCCTGGTGGAGGACCCCGCCAAACGGGAGCGGGACCTGGAGATCTACATCCCCCCGGGGCCGCGTCTGGGGAACCTGGTCATCCAGGCCGAGGGGGTCCGCAAGGGCTACGGCGACCGCATCCTGGTGGATGAGATGAGTTTCTCCATTCCCCCCGGGGCCATCGTGGGCATCATCGGCCCCAACGGCGCGGGCAAGACCACGCTGTTCCGGATGATCACCGGCCAGGAAGCCCCCGACGGAGGGACCCTGCGGATCGGCGACACGGTGAAGCTCACCCATGTGGACCAGATGCGGGAAAAGCTGGACGGAAAGAAGAGCATCTGGGAACTCATTTCCGGAGGTCAGGACACCATCAGGCTGGGAAAGAGGGAGATGAACTCCCGGGCCTATGTGGCCCAGTTCAACCTCACCGGGCAGGACCAGAGCAAGAAGGTGGGGGTCCTCTCCGGGGGAGAGCGGAACCGGGTCCATCTGGCGATGATGCTGAAGGAGGGGGCCAATGTCCTCCTGCTGGACGAACCCACCAACGATCTGGACGTCAACACCCTCCGGGCCCTGGAGGAGGGGCTGCTGAACTTTGCCGGCTGCGTCCTGGCCATCAGCCACGACCGCTGGTTTCTGGACCGCATCGCCACCCATATCCTGGCCTTCGAGGGGGACTCCCGGGTCTACTGGTACGAAGGCAACTTCACCGACTACGAGGAGGACAAGCGGCGGAGGCTGGGCGACGCGGCGGTGGAGCCCCACCGGATCAAGTACCGGCAACTGACCCGGGATTGAAGCGCGGCTCCGGGGGGCCCGGCTCCGGGCGTTCCCCGGCCTCCGGCGGACCCGGACCTGGGTGAGCCCGGCCCCGAACGGGCCAGTGCCCCCGACCCCGGGCGGCCGACCCGTTTTTTCTCGCCGAAACGCGGTTTTTTCAGTATACTATCTAACGAGTGAAATTTTTTTTCGGGAGGTTCGAACGATGAAAAAGGTGGGTAGAATCACATTGCTTCTGGTGGTCTTCGCCCTCGCCGCCGGCCTGGTATTCGCCGGGGGGGCGAAGGAGCAGGCGGAGAAAAAGGTCGTCGTGTATTCCAGCGTCGACGAGGCCAACGCCAAAAAGATCCTGGACGCCTTCTCGGCGGACACGGGGATCAAGGTATCCTTCGTGCACATCTCCACCGGCCCCGCCATCGCGCGGATCAAGGCGGAGATCAACAACCCCCAGGCGGATGTCTGGATGGGAGCGCCCAGTGAAAACCACATCGTGGCCAAGGAGGACGGGCTCACCATCCCCTACAAGGGTGGGGATTTCGCCTCCCTGCGGCCCGGTTTCAAGGACCCCGACGGGTACTGGCGCAGCTTCTACATGAACCCCATGGCCTTCGCGGTCAACCTGGAGGTCATGAAGAGGCTCGGCGCGCCGAAGCCCACCTCCTGGGAAGACCTGCTGAATCCGGCCTACAAGGGGCAGATCCAGATGCCCACCCCCCAGTCCGCGGGAACCGCCTACAACATCGTGGCCAGCCTGGTGGTGATCGCCGGAGAGGAGAAGGCCTATCAGTACATGAAGGCCCTGGGACCCAACATCCAGACCTACACCTCCTCGGGCACCGCGCCCTCCAAGGGAGTGTCGGTGGGGCAGTGCATGATCGGGATCCAGTTCACCCCCGCTTTTTTCGAGTTCATCGACAACGGGTATCCCCTGGAAGTGGTCTATCCCAAGGAAGGGGTCTGGTTCGAGGCTCCGGCGGTATCCATCCTGAAGGGGGCGAAGAACGTCGAATCGGCCCAGGCCCTGGTGGACTGGCTTGTGTCGTCCAAGGGGCAGAACGCCCTGACCGACGCCAAGACCTTCTTCTACCCCGTGGTCCCGGGGGCGAAGCTGGGCAAGGGAATGCCCGCCTTCGAGGCCCTGAAGACCGTGGATGTGGACGTGAAATGGGCGGGTGAAAACAAGAAACGCCTGGTGGAGCGCTGGGTCAACGAGGTGCTTCCGTCGAAATGATCCGCTCCTGACAGCTTCCCCGCCCGCCAGAGGGGCGGGGATCTTCATTTCCCTCAAGGAGAATCCATGTCATGACGAGAGGATCCACCGCCCGGCTCCGGCGGGATATCAAAATGGTTGTCGGGGACCCGCTGCTGCTCATCGTGATTCTTCTGGTCCTCGCGTCCCTGGTGATTTTCATCATCTACCCCCTGGTCAGCGTCGTACTCACCGCTTTCAGGACCGGCACGGGCTACAGCTTTTCGGTGTTCCGGGATGTCCTGGCCTCCCGCTACCTGCGGCAGGCTTTCTGGAACAGCGTCATGATGGGGGTCCTCACCGCCGCCGCCGGCGCCGTGGTGGGCTTCCTCTTCGCCTTCGCCATCGCCCGGGCGGACATCCCCTTCAAGAAGTTCTTCCATGTCATCGCCATCATCCCGGTGGTCTCGCCCCCCTTCATCGGCGCGCTGTCCATCATCATGCTCTTCGGGAACAACGGGCTCGTCACCTACTCCCTGCTGGGGATCAACAACTACCCCATCTACGGTTTCCGGGGCCTGCTTTTCGCCCAGGTGGTGACCTTCTTTCCCGTGGCTTACATCACCCTCCGGGGGGTCATCGAATCCATAAGCCCCACCCTGGAAGACGCGGCCCTGGACCTGGGCGGGTCCCGGTGGAAGGCCTTTCTGAAAGTGACCCTCCCCCTGACCATCCCGGGCATCGCCGGAGCGATGCTGGTCCTGTTCATCGAGACCATGGCGGATTTCGGGAACCCCCTGATCCTGGCGGGGAGCCAGTTCCCCATCCTCTCGGTCCAGGCCTACCTGGAGATCACCGGGATGTACGACCTTCCCAAGGGGTCGGCCCTGTCTATTCTGCTGCTGGCGCCTTCCATCACCGCGTATTTTCTGCAGAAGTACTGGGTGTCCCGGAAACAGTATGTCACCATCACCGGGAAGCCCACCACCTCGGCGCTGAAATCGGTGAGCCCCGGGGCAAAATGGCTGCTCTTCGCCCTCTGCCTCGTCATCGCGGCGCTGATCCTGCTCATCTACATCACCATCCTCTGGGGGGCCTTCGCCAGGGTCTGGGGCTACGACAGCACCCTGACTCTCCAGCATTTCCGGGACGTCTTCGGCGTCGGTTTCCAGGCCGTCAAGGACACCCTGACCATCGCGGGGATTTCCACCCCCGCCGCGGGCATCCTGGGGATGATGATCGCTTTTCTGGTCATGCGGAAGCGTTTTCCCGGGCGGCGCTTCATGGAGTTCACCTCCATGCTGAGTTTCGCCGTCCCCGGGACGGTCATCGGCATCGGATACATCCTCGCCTTCAACCGGAAGCCCCTGGTGCTCACCGGCACCCTGGCCATCCTGCTGCTGAACTTCATCTACCGGTACATCCCCGTGGGGATACAGTCGGGGGTGGCCATCCTGCGCCAGGTGGACCCCTCCATCGAGGAGGCGGCGGTGGACCTGGGGGCGGACTCGAAGAAGACTTTTTTCCGGATCACCCTGCCCCTGATGGTTCCCGCCTTCTTTTCGGGGCTCATCTTCTCCTTCGTCCGGGCCATGACGGCCATCAGCGCGGCGATTTTTCTCGTCAGTTCCAGCTGGAACCTCATGACCGTGCAGATCATGTCCCAGGTGGAATCCGGCAGGCTGGGGACCGCCGCGGCCTTCAGCGTCATTCTGGTGGGCCTCATCCTGCTGGCGATCCTTCTCATCCGGACCATCCTCGTCCTGCGCTACGGCAGGTTCGGCGGCGCCGCGGTGAAGATATGAAACCAAGGAGCTTCCCATGGGAGTGAAACTCGTCGACATCACCAAAACTTTCCCCGATCTCTCCCACCCGCACCGGGAGGTGACGGCGGTGCGGAACGCCAGCCTGGAGGTGCGGGACGGGGAGTTCGTCACCTTTCTCGGGCCCTCGGGCTGCGGCAAGACCACCACTCTGCGGATCATTTCCGGCTTCGAGGCCCCCACCTCCGGGGAGGTCTGGATCTCCGGGCAGATGGTGAACGACATCCCCCCCAACAAACGGGACACCTCCATGGTTTTCCAGAGCTATGCCATCTTCCCCCATCTGTCGGTGGGGCAGAACATCGGTTTCGGCCTGGAACTCCGGGGGCGCCCCAGGAGGGAAATCCGGACCGAGGTGGAGAAGATCATGGAGGTGATGGACCTGAAGGGGCTGGGCCAGAGAAGGCCGGACCAGCTTTCCGGGGGCCAGCAGCAGCGGGTGGCCCTGGCCCGGGCCATCATCAACCGGCCCAGCGTTCTTCTCTTCGACGAACCCCTGTCCAACCTGGACGCCAAGCTCCGGGAACAGATGAGGCTGGAGATCCGCCGGATCCAGCAGACCTTCGGCATCACCAGCATCTACGTGACCCACGACCAGGCGGAGGCGATGACCGTGTCGGACCGCATCGTGGTGATGAACCAGGGGGACATCGTGCAGATCGGCACCCCCTTCGAGATCTACTCCCGGCCCGCCACCCGCTTCGTGGCGGACTTCATCGGCCGGGTGAATTTTTTCGAGGGCCGGATCGGGCCGGGCCGGGAGGTGGCTTTCACCGTCGGCGGGCGGAAGGAGATCCAGAGCCGCTCCCGGGAGTTCGCCCAGGGCGACCCGGTGGTGGTCACGGTGCGGCCCGAGTCGCTGCGGATCAGCCACGGAGAGGGGGGCTTCCTGTCCGGGAAGATCTCCAAGGCGGTGTACCTGGGTCAGGTGGTGGAGTACGAGATCGACACGGGGCGGGACAAGCCGGTTCTGGCGGTTACCCACAACCCGGTGGAGGAGGGCTTCTTCAGCCCCGGGGAAACGGTGGGAGTGGATTTTTCCCCCGTGGCCGCCCATGTCCTCCCCGCCTGAGGAGTTCCCATGCCCGGCCCCGCTGCGGAAAAGATATTCCGGGACCTCCTGAACCGCCATCCCTCTCTGCGGCCCTGCGCCGACGACATCGCCGCCGCCTTCCGGCTTCTGCTGGACTGCGGCCGCCGCCGGGGCCTCATTCTGGCCTGCGGCAACGGGGGAAGCTCCGCCGACGCGGACCACCTGGTGGGGGAGCTGATGAAGGGCTTCCTGCTGCCCCGGCCCCTGGGGGAGGAGGCGAGGCGGATGCTGGAGGGGCCTCTTCCTCCGGGAAGGGGAAGGGCGCCGCTTCGGGAAACCGGCGGCCCGGCGGTCCACCCGATTCCCTGCGGGACGGCGGACCGGCCCGGGGGACGGCGCGCCCTGGAAGGCTCCGATTCCCGGAAGGGATCCGGGGGCGGCACCGAGGACCGGGACGGCCGCTATCTGGCGGAGGTGCTCCAGGAGGCCGTTCCGGCTGTTTCCCTGAGTTCCCACGGCGCCCTCCTCACCGCCTTCGCCAACGACCGGGCCTCGGACGCCGTCTTCGCCCAGCAGGTCTACGGCTACGGCAGGAAAGGGGACCTTCTGGTCTGTTTCAGCACCTCCGGGAACTCCCGGAACGTGGTGCTGGCGGCCCGGACCGCCCGGTCCCTGGGGCTGTCGGTTCTGGGGCTCACCGGAAGGGATGGAGGAGCGCTGGCGCCCCTCTGTGACGCCGCCGTCCGGGTTCCGGAGACGGAAACCTTCCTGATCCAGGAACTGCACCTGCCGGTCTACCACGCTCTGGCCGCAGCCCTGGAGGCGGAGCTGTTTTCCCGGGGCGAATCCCGATAATTTCCCCGGCCGCAGCCGCCCTGCAGGGGGGAATCACCGCCGCGGGCAAGGTGCGCCCCGCGGGGGGGGATCACCGCCGCGGACAAGATCCGCCCCGCCCTCGGACGCCGTCGCCCGGGAACCGTGGGGGAGGGCGCCTCCGCGGGCAAGGTGCGCCCCGGGGGGGGGAATCACCGCCGCGGACAAGGTCCGCCCCGCCGGCCTCTCTCAGCGCAGGTTATCTTTCAGAAAGTCCACCGCCTGCCGCCAGGCCTTTTCCGGGGATCCCCCCTGATTGTAGGTGCCGCTTTTGACGAAGGCGTGACCCACATCGGGGTAGACGCTTATGACATTCCGGATGCGCCTCTCCTCCAGGGCGGACTGGAAGGCCCGGACCTTCTCCACCGGGATGCCGGCGTCCTTCGCGCCGTAGATGCCCAGGACCGGGCCGGCCTTGTCCATGGCCCCCAGTTCGGCGGCGCTCTGGAAAGGGCCCCCGCCGTAGAAGATCACCACCGCCGCCAGGCCCGGGTTCCGCGCCCCCATCCGCATGGACTGGGTTCCCCCGAAGCAGAAGCCCAGGGACGCGATCCGGTCCGCCTTCACCGCCGGGTGGCGGGACAGATAGGCCCGGGCGGCGTCCAGATCCGAGGCGATCCGGTCCGCGGGGGTCCCGGAGGACAGTTTCGCCGCCTCGGCGGGTTCCCGGGCCACCTTTCCCCGGAAAGCGTCGGCGGCGAGGACCGCGAAGCCTTCCCGGGCCAGGGCGTCCGCCAGCAGGGCCGTGTCCTCGTTGAGGCCCCACCATTCGTGAATCATCACCACTCCGGGGAAGGGTCCCGACCCCGGGGGCAGGGCGAGGTAGCCCGAAAGGGGGGTCGAGTCGGCGGCGGGGTAGGAGACATTCCGCCGCCCCGGGGCCGCCGGATCGGGGGTCTGGGCGGTGGCGGGACCCGCCGAGGCCAGAAGGACCAGGAGCCCCGGCATAAAAAGACGGTTCGCTTTCATCGTTTCACCTCGAAAAACACATAGTGAGTAAAAGGTAGTGAAACACTACCGGAATGGTCAAATAAAAAAGCCGCTCCGGCGGCCCCGGGGAGGCCCTGGCCGCCGGCCACTGGGGGACTGCCGCTGGGGAGTCCCGCCGGGGAGACCGTGGGAATCGCCGGGGGGGGGACGCGCCGGATGGCCCGCCGGGGAGTCCCGCCGAGGGAGGACGCACCGGATGACCCGCTGGAGGAGGGCGGAGCCCCGGTTTCTTCCCGGAACGGAGGGCTCTTCCGGGAAAAATTCCATTGACTTCCCATGGAGTGGTGGTATGATGAAATCATCTTCCATCATAAAAGGAGTCAACATGCGGATCGTTGAAAAAAGAGGCCTAGCCTTCCTTCTGCTGGGAATCCTCATCCTGGCCCTGGCGTCCTGCGGTTCGGGCAAGACCGCCCAGGGGGCCGCTTCGGGGGCCCAGGAAGCGAAAACGGTGTACAAATGGAAGCTGCAGACCTGGGCCGCCGCCGGGGACAGCACCTACACCGCATCGGAGAACCTGGCGGCCATCGTCAAGGACGCCTCCGACGGCAGATTGATCATCACTCCGTACAACGCCGGGGCCATCATCCCCGCCGGGAAGGAGTTCGACGGGGTCATCTCCGGGTCGGTGGAGGCCATTCATGGACCGCCCACGTGGTCCATCGGCTACTTCCCCGGCGCGGTATTCTTCGGAAGCACCGTGGGAGGACTGACGGCCAACCAGACCCGGATGTGGCTGAACTCCGATGGGCGGGCCCTGGCCCAGAAGAATTACGCCAAGCTGGGGGTCCACTATGTGGGCGCCCTGACCCCCCACAACGCGGAAGTGTTCCTGCACACGAAAAAACCCATCAACTCGGTGGCGGATCTGAAGGGAATGAAGCTCCGCATGGGCGCGGCGTCGCTGAACGATATTTTCAAGCGGATGGGGGCGGCCCCGGTATTCCTCCCCGGCGGAGAGGTCTACGAGGCCATGCAGAGAGGCATCATCGACGGTTTTGAATACGTCACCCCCTCGGTCAACTGGGGTCTGGGCTTCCATGAAGTTTCCCCCTATATGTACATGTCTCCCTCCCGGGCCCCTACCGACGCGCAGGCCCTGTTCATCAACATGAAGGTCTGGGAATCCATGCCGAAGGATCTGCAGCGGATCGTTACGCTGGCCTGTGACAAGGCGGCGGACGAGTATTACGTCAGGGAAGTGAAGGACGACGCGGAAGCCCTGAAGAAGTTCGAGGCCTACGGAACGAAGATCTCCTTTGTCCCCAAGGACGTGGAGGATCTTCTCTACAAGACCGCGGCCGCCTACTACACCGAGCAGGCCAAGGCCGACGAGGCGTTCCGGGAAATCTTCGAATCCGTCCAGCAGTGGCAGAAAGTCTGCGCCCAGTTCGGAATTAAATAAACCCATCCGAAGGCATAAACCATTCCCCCTTCCGGCCCTCCGCCGGGAGGGGGAATTCCAGGGGATCGCCGAAAGAAGCGCCCATGGCCCCGCTCCCGGCGATGGAGTCGGAGCGAAAAGGAATAATTATGTGGGAGAAAGAAATGCCGACTAAACAACTTGCGAAGTTTGTCAGGGGCATGGACGAACTCAGTGATTTTATCAGCCGGATCATCAAATATCTGGTCTTCGTGCTGATTCTGGTTTTGTTCTACGAGGTCGCCGCCCGTTATATCTTCAACAGCCCCACCATCTGGGCGATGGAAACCTCCGCCATGGTCTTCGGTTCCTTCGGCGTGCTGTGCTGGGGTTACGTCCTGAAAATCGGGGGCCACGTGCGGGTGGATATTTTCTACACGAAATTTTCTCCCAGAATGAAGGCCCTGGTGGACACCGTCATGACCGTTCTGCTTCTGATCCCCATCGAAGTCATACTGGTGTACACCGGTTTCCGTCGGGCCCTGTTCGCCCTGAAGGTGAACGAGCGGATGGTGGAAAGCAGCTGGCTTCCCCCCTCCGCTCCCTTCCGGTTCGTCCTGGCCATCGGGTTTACCCTGTTCCTGCTGCAGACCCTGGCGGAGCTGACAAAGAACATCTACTTCCTGGTGGCCGGGGAGCCTTTGGTGGACGATTTCGGAACCATGGATAAGGAGAATTTAATCTAATGGAGCACATATTAACACCGAACGTGGTGGCTATCGGGATGTTTTCCCTGCTGTTCATCGGGGTCCTCACCGGATTCCCCCTGGCGATACCCATCGGCGGCACCGGGCTCATCTTCGGCTATCTCCTCCATGGCACACCGGTCTTCGACACGATCTACGCCCGGATCTTCGCTCAGGTGACCAATTCCGGCTTCATGGCGGTGCCGCTCTTCGTTTTCATGGGAGGCATGCTGGAGAAGTCCGGCATCGCCCAGAGGATGTACGAGAGTCTGTACATCAGCTTCGGCAAGTTCCGCGGCGGTCTGGCGGTGGTCACCATCATCATCGCCACGCTGATGGCGGCCTGCATCGGGGTCATCGCGGCGTCGGTTTCCATGCTGACACTGGTGGCTCTGCCGGTGATGATCAAACGGGGCTACGACAAGGGTCTGGCCACGGGAAGCATCTGCGCCGGGGGAACCCTGGGCATCCTGATACCCCCCAGCATCATGCTGATCCTCTACGGGCCGGCGGCCTGGATATCCGTGGGGAAACTCTTTATGGCCGCCTTCGGGCCGGGCTTCATGCTGTCCTTCATGTACATCATCTACATCGTGGTGCGGTCCTTCCTCCAGCCTTCGGTGGCTCCGGCCATCACCGATGAGGAGAACCGCTACACCGCCGTCGAGAAGCTGCTTCTGGTCATGAAGTCCCTTCTTCCCACCCTGTTTCTCATCCTCTCGGTCCTGGGGGTGATCTACTTCGGCATCGCCGCCCCCACCGAGGCCGCCGCCGTGGGTGCCGTGGTCTCGGTCCTCCTCACCATCGCCTACCGGCGGTTCAGCTGGCAGGGGCTCAAGGAGGTGGCGGTGAGCACCCTGAAGCTGACGGGGATGGTTCTTCTCATCGCCAGCTGTTCCACCGCCTTCGTCAGCGTGTTTCTCGGGGGCGGCGGCGGCGAGGTGGTCAGCAATTTCATCCTGAACTTCCCCGGCGGGAAGTGGTCCGTCTTCACCCTGGTGATGGTCATCACCTTCATCCTGGGAGCCTTCATCGACTGGGTGGGCATCATCTTCGTTCTGGTCCCCATCCTGTCCCCCATCATCCCGAAGCTGGGCTTCGACCCCCTGTGGTTCGCCATGATGATCATCGTAAACCTGCAGATGTCGTTCCTGACCCCGCCCTTCGCCTACGCCATCTTCTTCCTCAAAGGGGCTGCCGACCCCGCTCTGGGGATAGAGACCCGGGACATCATCCGGGGGGTCATCCCCTTCATCGGAGTCATCGCGGTGGGGCTGGTTTTTCTCGTCCTGTTTCCGGGCATCATCACCTGGCTCCCGGGCACGATGATGAAGTGAGGCTCCGGGACCGGGTTGTTGCGGGGTCCGCAGAACCCGGTCCTGAAACCGTGGCCCGCCCCCGGGTGCGGGTCCCTCTCGAAAAAAAACTTGCGGGATCCCCCATCCGATGGTATTTTTTCCTCATGACCTACGAAAGATCTCTCTACCGGCTGATGACCGTCGTCATGGTGGCTCTCGCGGTGGTGGGCGTCTTCTGCCAGGGAGCGGATTCCACCCTGGAAGGGTTTCTGCGGCTTCAGCGGCAACCCGCCCGGCTTCTGAGCGATTTTACCATCACCGGCGGAACCGGGGCCGCGCTGGTCAATTCGGCGGTGGTGGGCGCCGTGGGGCTGGGCATGGTGTACAAGACGGACATCCGGCTATCCGGTCCCACCTTCTCGGCGATCCTGACCATGATGGGTTTCGCCCTTTTCGGAAAAACCGCGTTGAATATACTTCCCATCATAGTCGGGGTTTACCTGGCAGCGAAGATCGTCGGAAAACCCTTCAGCGCGTACATCCTCATCGCCATGTTCGGGACCGCGCTGGGGCCGCTGGTGACCTTCCTGGTCTACGAGGCGGGTCTCGTGGGGGTTCCCGCCTTCACGGTGGGAATTCTCGCGGGGATCGCCACGGGGATGCTGCTCCCCGCGCTGGCCATTGCCATGCTGCATCTGCATCAGGGCTACCATCTCTACAACGTCGGGCTGGCCGCGGGATTCTTCGGTCTTTTCGCCGCCGCCTTCCTGACCGCCGGCGGGAGGGAACTGCCGGTCCTGTTCGCCTGGAACACCCGGGGGCATCCCGCCCTCTCCGCCGTTGTCCCGGTGCTGTCCCTGGTTTTCATCCTCTGGGGCATCTTTCAGGCAAAGGGCGGAACGCTCCGGGACCTGCTTCAGATCCAGAGGCTGTCGGGTCGGCTGCCGTCGGATTTCCTGGATTCCGTGTCTCCCGGAGGCGCGCTGGTCAATGTGGGTCTTCTGGGGCTGGCGTCCTGCCTCTACGTGGTCCTGGCGGGAGCGGATTTCAACGGCCCGGTTCTGGGGGCCGTCTTCACCATCATGGGATTCGGGGCCTTCGGCAAAACTCTGCGGAACTGCTGGCCCGTCATCGCGGGGGTCGTGCTGAGCTGCCTTGCCTTCGGAAAGGTTCTGTCCGCGCCGGGGCCGATACTGGCGGCATTGTTTTCCACCACCCTGGCGCCTCTGGCGGGCGCCTTCGGCCCGCTGACGGGAATCGTCGCGGGGTTCATCCATCTGGTGGTGGTGGAGCGGACAGCCGCCTGGCACTGCGGCCTGGCCTTGTACAACAACGGTTTCGCCGGCGGGCTGACCTCCGCCTTGATGGTGGCCGTCATTGAATGGTACCGTTCAAACCGGCGGGATCGCTGATGCCGAAAAAGGATGGTCACCCATGAAGGATTACATCGTTCATCTGATCGGGGAGGTTTCAAAATTCATTCTGGAAGACAACCCCTCCCGGCTGGTCATTTCGCTGCACCGGGAGGAGGATGGGCTTCATCTGAGCGTCATGGACAACGTGGAGAGGTCCGACGGGGAACTGCGCCGGATGGACGCGGCCCTGAACGCGGAGAAAAGGCCCGAACTGTCCTATTATTACGGCAGCATGGTGGGGCACGACCTGCTGGGAAAGGCCCGGCTCAAGCTCATCGGCTGGAAGGTCAAGCATTCGGATGTAAGCCGCACCGACAAAGGCACGAAGATCGATTTCTGGCTGGGGGGAGACCGGTTCGACCCCTCCCGCTTCTCCGTGCCGGATAAAACCTCCGGCTGACAGGCCCGGGGCGCCCCGTTTCCGGGGTCCCCCGGGTCAACCCTCTTCCCCCCTTTGCGGCAAGCCCCGGGGAAGCAGCTCCTCTTTTAGCCGGGGGAGGGCGAACTCCTGCCTTCACCCCGGTAGGTTTCCACCCGGTTAACCTGCCCGATCTCGATGACGGCCCCGTCCCAGGGGACGCGTTTCAGGATCTTTTCCCTGATCTCCCGGTCGACGATGAGATCGTTCATTTCGTACTCCCGCCGGGCGGTCCGGAGGGTGTCGTCCCGAAGCTTCAGGGTCCGGACCCGGCTCCGGGTCGCCCCGCCCGCCCCGGCGTCCAGGGCGGAGCGGATCCTGTCGTTTCCTTCCCCCTCGGGGTAGAGGATCCGCAGCACTTCCCGCTGGGCTTTTCCGCTCCCCAGGCCCAGACTCCGGCCGATGGCCGCGGTTCCCCGGCGCCAGTCGGCGTGGCCCGTCATCGTGTCGATGGCGCTGACGATCTGCTCCATGCTGGCGATATAGGAGGACTTTCCCCGGATCATCCGGGTGTCGATAAGACCCTCGGCGATGGAATAGGAGTAGAGAAACCCCTTCCCTGGGTGGTCGAGCTTGGCCGTCCGGGTGATATAGTCGAAGATCTCGTCGGCGTCATGACGGGGCACCACGGCGTGGACGATCTCCTTCTCCGCCGGGACGGTTATCCGCAGAAGCCCCAGCCGGTCCCGCAGGCCCACCCCCTCGCCGAAGGTTACCAGCGGCAGGGCCCGCCCGGAATCCAGCAGCGCCTTGGCGATGTCGTTGCCCTTCCCTCTGCGGACAATGGCCACCAGACCTTCCAGGTCCTTCAGCGGGACGATGGACGGCTTCGGCAGGGCCGCGAGGACGGAATCGTCGAAGGAGTTTTCCTCGTTCCGATAGACTGAGATGTCGGTGCGGTAGATGCTGCCCCGTCCGGGGAAGCTCAGGTCCGCCCGGTCCGCGAGAAAACCCAGGACACGGGAAGCGTGCTTCGGGGGGACGCAGAAGGAGAAGTATTCCACCGGGTCTTCCTCGATCTTGTAATCCCCCCGGCCGGCCAGTTTCAGGGTCTTCTCCCGCAGAACCACGGATCGGGCGGAGGCGGTGAAAACCTCGGGAAGCCCCAGTTCCTCCAGGGCCTCAGCCGGCAGATGGGCGATTTCTTTCGAGACCCAGCATTCGATTCGTGAAACCTTTCGTGCTTTCATGGCTACTCTTTCAGGGCCGCCCGGCGGCGGCCGGTGACGATGATTCCCGTTCCCATGACGAAGAGAACCGCGAACAGGGATGAAATGGCACATACGCCGAAACCTTCGACGCCTCCCACTTCCCCTCCGATGCCCAGGCCCATGGAAATGACCAGCGGCACGGTAATGGGCCCGGTGGTGACCCCGGAGCTGTCCCAGGCGATGTCGGTGAAGTCGTCGGCGGAAAAGGCGGTGATGACCAGAAGCATCAGGTAGCAGGGCACCAGCAGATACACGATGGGGATATCGTAGAGGATTTTCAGGAATCCCACGATCATTCCCAGGCCCACCCCGATGGCCACGGAGGTGATGAGAGTCTTCTGCTTGAAGGCCCCCACGGAGACCTCCTCCACCGTCATGCCCAGGGTTTTCAGGCCCGGTTCGGCGATGGTCGCTCCGTAGCCCATGAAGAATGCGAAGGCTAAAATCACCGCAATGCCGCCCAGAACCCCCCCGAATATCGGGCCCCGGGAGGGGGTATGGACGTAGGTCCGGGCGTCCCGGTGGAAGGAGCCTTCGTCGAAGGGGACGAACCGGGGTCCGTCCTTGTCGTCTACGATGAAGAACCGTTCCCGGCCTCCGTCGCCCCGCACGGCGCTGTAAACCAGGCTTTCGTCGAAGTCCGGGATGACCATCCGGTCCTCCGGCGCCGGGACGGCTTTATAGGCCACCGGCAGATTCCGTCCGGTGGCGTCCCCCAGCCTGGACAGCCCGGTCTGGATGCCGAAGCCGAAGGCGGCCATCCCGATGACGCTGAAAACGATGCCCAGCAGGATCTGGTCCTTGTTCCTGACCCTCCCCTTGTTGAGGGCGAAGAGGACCAGAAACAGAAAAAGCGACAGGGGCAGGATGGATTGGGCCGCTTCCCCCAGCTGTTCCACGGCCATCCGGGCGGGACGCGGCGGCGGGACGGGAACGGCGGCGGGTACGGCTGCAGCTGCGGCGGAGGGTACGGCGGCGGAGCTGGAAAGCGCGGCGGCGGAGTCTTTGGCGGCGGTCGGATCGACGATGCCGGCCGCAGGTCTGAGGCCGGCCCCGCCCTGCGCCTCCCCGGCTCCGTTTCCCCCGGCCCCCAGAAAGAGGTCCGCCGCGTCCCGGGAGAGGCGGGTTCGGACATACTGCTCCATGTCGGCGTCGGAGGAAAAAAGCCTCCGCACCGTTTCCCGCTGGGAAGGGGCGAAAAAATCCGCCCGGGATGCCGGAAAGGGCGCCGAGGGGGCGGAGACGAACCCGTAGATCAGGACCGTCAGGATCGGGAAGGCCGAGGCCAGGGTGATCATGCCGAAGCCCGCCATTCCCTTGTCCTCCCCCCCGATGGAGCGGGATATGCCGATCCCCATGGCCATGATGAGGGGCACCGTCACCGGTCCGGTGGTGACCCCTCCGGTGTCCCAGGCCAGGGAGATGATGTGGACCATCTTCCTGTCGAAGTGGGCCGCCACGGAGACCAGAAGAAGAATGGGGATGATTATGTACAGAAAGGGCTTCAGGGAAAGGCGGAAAAAATAACGCAGGACGCCGAAGACCATGGCGATCCCCACACCCACGGAGATGGCCGCCACCAGCCCGCCGGAGCGGCTGTTCAGCATCATGAAAAGAAGGGGAGCCTCCCAGGCTTCGACGCTGGAGCCGAGAATTTTCAGTATCCCCACCGCCGGCTCCGCCACCGTGGCGGCCACGCCGAGGATGAAGGCGAAAAGCAGAAGGAGGGTCAGGGGGACCGCCCGGGGGAGACGCAGACCCGCCTCCTCGCCGATGGGCATGACGCCCAGAACCAGCCCTTCGATGAAAAACGCCAGCCCCAGAATGACGAGAAATATGCCCGCCCCGATTCCCACCGCTCCGGCGACGGGAACGCCGAGAACGAGGAACTGGAACAGGGCCATATAAATGGAAATGAAGGCCACGGACCCCGCCTGTTCGAGGATCTTTTCCGAGGCGTACCCCCGGACCATCTTCGCCGCCTGGGTGAAGCCTGTCTTCAAGGTTTTTTGGTTCATTCAGTCATTGTCCTGCGTTGGAAGTTCCCGGCCATTATAGCCGGAGCGGTCCCGGAGGTCTACCTCAGGGGGGGGGAGATCACATGGAGGAACACCGCGAAGAAATGGAAAACGCTCCCGGCGAGAACGAAGAGGTGCCAGACCGCGTGCCCGTAAGGCAGCTTCCGCCGGAGATAGAAGGCGACGCCCCCGGTGTAGCACAGGCCTCCCAGAAGGAGGAGAAGGATTCCCCGGGGAGGCACCGCCGCCCGGAGAGGGCGGGCTGCGGCGACCACCGCCCAGCCCATGGCCAGGTAGAGAATCAGGGACAGGGCCCGGGAGCGCTTCAGCGGCGTGAACTGGACGATGAAACCGAAAGCCGCCGCCCCCCAGATGACGCCGAAGAGCGTCCAGCCCCAGGGACCCCGGAGGGACACCAGGGTGAAGGGGGTGTAGGTGCCGGCGATGAGGAGGAAGATCGCGGAATGGTCCAGGGTCCTCAGCGTCTTTTTGGCGGACGGTGAGGGGATCCCGTGGTACAGGGTGGATGCGGTGTACAGAAACACCAGGGAGGCTCCGAAAATCGCCGTTCCCACCACCTGCCGGGCGTCGCCGCGCTGCGCGGAGAAGACCGCCATCAGAACCAGCCCCGCGGCGGAGAGGAGCATTCCTATCCCGTGGGTGAGGCTGTTGGCGATCTCTTCGCCCCGGCTGTAGCGGGGCTTTGTGTCGGCGTCTGTCATGATTCGCAGGGGCTCATTCGGGGTTGTAGATCCTCCAGGTGGTGCCGATCAGCGAATCCACGCCGCTGGCCGTCGCCTTCCAGCCCAGGATCTCCCGGGCCTTCCGGGCGGAGGCCACCAGGGAGGCGGGGTCCCCGGGCCGCCGGGGCCCGATTTCCGACGGGATGGGGCGGCCCGTCACCCGGCGGGCGGCGGCGAGCATCTCGGCGACGCTGATGCCCGTCTCGCTTCCCAGGTTGACCGTCAGGCTGCGGTCCTCCCGGACCAGATACCCCAGGGCCGCCAGGTGGCCTTCCGCCAGGTCGTCCACATGGATGTAGTCCCGCACGCAGGTGCCGTCGGGGGTGGGGTAGTCGTCGCCGTTGATTTTCAGGAGGGGCCGGGATCCCGCGGCCACCTCCATGATGATGGGCAGCAGGTTGGCGGGGTTCCGCTCCTTTCCCCGGATGCGCCCGGCGGAGTCGTAGCCCGCGGCGTTGAAGTAGCGCAGGGAGGCGGAGCGGAGGCCCTTCAGCCGGTCGTACCAGGCCAGGATGCGTTCGATCTCCAGCTTGGTGAAGCCGTAGAAGTTCTCCGGGTTTTTCGGGTGGTCCTCGTCGATGGGGACCCTTTCAGGTTCGCCGTAGACCGCGGCGGAGGAGGAAAAGACGAGCCGCCGGATCCCGCATGCGCAGGCGGCGTTGAGGATGTTGATCGTTCCCCCGATATTGTTCAGGGCGTATTTTTCCGGCCTTTCCATGGATTCTCCCGCCGCCTTGAAGGCCGCGAGGTGCACCACGGCGTCCGCCCCCGAGGCCATCGCCGCGAGGAGGGCGGGATAATCCAGGATGTCCCCCCGGATGAAACGGGCCTCCGGGAAGAGATTCTCCTCGGCGCCGGAGGACAGATTGTCGAAGACCGTGACGCCATGGCCCGCGTCCAGGAGCCGCCGCGCCACATGGCTTCCGATGTAGCCTGCGCCGCCGATTACCAGTACCGTCATGCTCCGTCTTCCTCCATTCCCGGGGGGCGCCCATGAGGCCCTCCCGGAATCCGCCGGGACGCGGGGAGAACCTGTCCTCCGGGAGGCCGGGAAGACCGGCTCCCGGGATGCGCCGGCGCCTCACCATAGCCTCCGGGGACGGGAAGGTCAAGGTCGAAGATAAGGGAACCGGCGGAGGCGCCGTTCCGCGGAATTTCCGCCGGGATGAGAGAAAGAAGCGCGTGAAAACCCCGTGCGAAAAAGGCTATTCTGTTATACAATGACGTCAGGCTGCTTTCGGAGCCCGAAGAAACCCTGTTTTGGAGGAAAAACGGTGAAAAAGCGAATTCTCATTCCGATTCTGGCCCTTTGTGTCGTGGCGTCCCTTGCCGCGGGGGGCAAGGCGGAGGGGAAGAAGCCCTCCTACACTCTGCGGTTCGGCCATGTGCAGACCAGCGAGGACCTGTTTCACAAAGCCTACGAGAAGTGGGCGCAGATTATCGGCGAAAAGACCAAGGGCGATTTCCTGGTGGAGATTTATCCCAGCGCCCAGCTGGGGGTGGAAGAGGACGTCCTGGAACAGATGCGGAAGGGGTCCAACGTGGGCTGGCAGACCGACCCCGCCCGCCTGGGGAACTACGTGAAAGAGTTTTCGATTCTCTACGCGCCCTACCTTCTGGACAACCTGGATGAGGTGAAGAAGCTCCTCCATTCCAAGGTCATCGGAGGGTGGATCGATCAGCTGGAGAAGGAATACAAGATCAGCGTCATCTCCTACGCCTTTGTCCAGGGCTATCGGAACGTTTTCTCCAACAAGCTGGGGAAAAACCCCTCGGAGTTCCGGGGAATGCTGATCCGCACCGCCCCGGCCCCGATGTGGGTGGCCACCGTCAACTCCCTGGGCTGCAAGGCCGTGGCCCTCCCCTACGGCGAGCTGTACAACGGCATCCAGACCAAGGTGGTGGACGGCTGCGAACTTCCCTACGCCGCCGCGAAAACCCTGAAAGTCTACGAAGTGGCCAAGTACATCCTGGAAACTCAGCATATCTTCCAGGCCAATGTCCTGGTGGCGGGGACGGACTGGATCAGCAAACTGCCCAAGGAGTACCGAACCCTGCTGGTGGACGAGGCCAACAAGGCGGGCATCGAGGTCTCCGAGCAGCTGCAGAAAAACGCCGACGCGGACCGGAAGTTCATGATCGACAAGGGGATGACCTACATCTCCCACGGGGACATGGATATCGAGGCCTTCAAGAAGGCGGGGCAGACCGCCTACGACGCCATGAAGCTCGACGCGGTGCGGGAGGCCATCTACGCCGAATTGGGCAAAAAGGTCGTGAAATAACCCGGCTGCTCCAGCGGTTGTGTTGTTCCGGCGGGCGGGGACGGTGAGGCTTTGCGGCTTCGTCCTCCGCCTCCCGGTTCAACCATCTTTTTCCACGGATGTCAAAGATGAAAGCTCTTTACAATAGGATCTGCGAAATCGAAGTCATCGTCGCCGCCGCCTCCCTGCTCATCACCGTGTTCGTCATCTTCCTGGCGGCCATCACCCGCACCATCGGGTATCCCATCAACTGGGCGCTGGACATCGCCCTGCTCCTCTTTACCTGGGGGGTTTTTCTCGGGGCCGATGCGGCATTCCGGGAGGACAAACTGGTGAATGTGGATATCCTGTTTCTGAAGCTGCCGCGCCCGCTTCGGGACCGGGTCGAGCTCGGCCTGTATCTGGTCATCTCTCTTTTTCTCGCGCTGATGGTGTACCAGGGTTTCATCATGTCCGTCTCCACCCGGCACCGCTCATTTCAGGGCATTCCCGCCCTGAGCTACACCTGGGTCACCCTGAGCATGCCCATCTGTTCCCTTCTGATGCTGGTGACGGCGGGCCTGAAAATCCGGCGGATCGCCGCCCGGAAAAAAGGACCGGAACCGTCGGAGGCCTGAGCCGGGCCTGTTTACGGCCCGCCGGAATCGGGTCCGGCGCAATACGATGCAAGGTAGAAACGATGATATTGGTGATGATAGTCTTTCTGTTCCTTCTGGCCGTCGGGATGCCCGTGGGTTTTTCCATCGGGATGTCGGGAGTCATGTTCTTCCTGCAGCACGGAGAACTCCCCATTTCGACCATCGTGCAGCTCCCCATCTCCCAGACCCAGAACGTGACCCTCCTGGCGGTCCCCCTCTTCATCTTCGCCGGAAGCCTGATGAACGCCAGCGGAATCACCGACCGCCTGATAAAACTGTCCATGCAGCTGGCGGGCCATATGCGGGGGGGAATGGCCCAGGTCAGCGTGCTCCTCAGCACCTTCATGGGCGGCTGCTCCGGGTCTTCCAACGCCGACGCGGCCATGGAGGCCCGGATCCTGGGCCCGGAAATGGAGAGGCAGGGCTACCCCCGGGGGTACTCCGCCGCCGTCATCGGCTACACATCTCTTATCACCTCCACCATACCTCCGGGAGTGGGAATGATCCTCTACGGGACCATCGGTGAGGTCTCCATCGGACGGCTTTTCGCCGCGGGCATCCCCGCGGGGCTTCTGATGATGACGGCCATGATGATCACCGTGGCCATCACATCCAAGGCCCGGGGGTTCAAACGGGCCCGGGAGAAGAGGGCGACGCTGAAGGAGATATTGGGCTCCCTGAAGGAGACGATCTGGGCTCTGATCTTCCCCTTCGTTCTCATCGGAAGCCTGCGGATCGGGATCTTCACCCCCACGGAGGTGGGCTCCTTCGCCTGTGTCTACGCCCTTTTCATCGGCTTTTTCGTCTACAAGGATCTGACCCTGAAGTCCCTGTGGCAGACCCTGAAGGATTCGGTGCGGGACGTGGGGGCGATCATGTACATGATCTCCATGGCCGGCATCTTCGGCTACGGCATCCCCATCGAAAAAATCCCCCAGAAGATGACCCTGTTCATCACCGGCATCTCCAGCAGCCCCGCCGTGGTCATGGCCATCATCGTGGCTTTTCTGCTTCTCTTCGGGATGTTCATGGAAGGCTCGGTCATAATCCTTCTCCTCACCCCCATCCTGCTGCCGCTGATAGTGAAAATCGGCGTGGACCCCGTCCTGTTCGGGGTGGTGACCAGCGTGGTGGTGACCATGGGCATCCTGACCCCGCCGGTGGGGGTGGCCATGTACATCGTCTGCGGGACCCTGAACTGCAAACTGCAGGATTTCATGAAAGAGAGCGTTCCCTTCATCATCGCCGTTCTGCTGCTGGTCGTGATATACGTGAGCTTTCCGAAGCTGCTGCTCTTTTTGCCGAACCTGATCTATGGATAAGGAGGAGGAGAGAAGAATGCTCTGACTGCTGAAATACGCCATGGTATGGCTGTACGAAAAACACGTGAAAAAAAAGACCGGAGAGGACCTGGACGAGAGCATGGGACGGGTTTTCTGTGATGTGCCCCGGGCCGTCAGAGACCGGCACGCCATGCAGCCGGAAGATCCGGTCCGGGAGGCCTTCGCCCCGACGGAAGCCGCGGAAGGGAAATAGGCCGATGAAAAAACCCCCGGGAGACCGGGGGTTTCGTTTTGTCGGAGCGCGGTGAGTCTACAGGGACAGGGCTCCCCGCAGCGCCGCCAGACGCCTGGCCCGGTCCCGGGCGAAGCGTTCGATCCCCGCCAGGATCCTGTCCGGGGAAAGCCCCGACTCCTCCAGAACCTCCTCGATGCTGCCGCCGGTGCGCCAGTTGTCGTCCCAGTCGGGGCTCAGGGCGTACTCTTCCGAGGTTTTGTTGAAGATCCAGGGGTGCATCAGCATCCGGGCGGAGGTGGTCACCACCGTGGAATCCATCCTGTCCTCCGGACTTAGCAGGCCGTCCTGATAGGATTTATCCTGCAGGGCGAAGAGTTCGGGGCTGACGGAGGCGACGATTTTTACGTTGATGCCCCGCCTGTCCAGTTCCGGCAGGATCTTCACGGTATTCGCGACGGCGCTTGTTCCCTGCACGATGACGGTCCCCGCCCTGGGGGCGCCGGCCCTGTAATCCCGGATGAGGTATGCCCCCCGGGCGGCCTGGAAATGGTCGGCCATCCCGAGTTTGGCCCGGTCGGGGATCTCCACGTTGGGCCGGGTCAGGTGCAGGGCGAGGATGGGGGCCTTCTCCTTCAGGGCCGCCGCCAGGAGCACCGGCACCTCGTTGTACTCCCAGGGGTAGAGGTTGATGATCTTTCCCGCCGGGAAGAGCTGGGTGACGCCGGGGGAGAAGATGCCGAAATGGGTCCGGCTGTCCTCCGCCGTTTCGGGGCCGGAGTGGCCGGCGATCCAGATGACCTTGCCGACCTTGAGTTCGCTGTCCTGGGCGAGCTGGCTGTAGAGCCGGAAGGGGCCGTAGAGGAGGTAGGAGAAGCTCCCGTAGGTGGAGGTCGCCCCCCAGAAGCCGTCGAACTCCTTTTCCGGATCCGCCGCCAGGTTCACCGAGGCCAGACCCGCCAGAATGCCGGCGTTGGCGAACTCGGTGATCTCCTGGGGCATGAGGACCCCCTGGGAGTCGCCCACCCGTTCGTAGTACCCGTAACCCTTGAAGTCCCCGTAGCCCCCGGCGAAACCGGCGATGTTGGTGGAGCCGGAAAGGTCCGCCGAGCTGGCCATGAAAAGCGGCCGCCCGTACTCCTTCGCCCCGAAGGCGTTGACCCAGGCCCCCCATTTGGCCAGGGCCGCCCGGTTGGCGTTCTGGGTCCCCGGGGGGGCCCACATGTCGGCGGGGTACTGTTTCGCGTCGTAGAGCCGGGGGTCCGAGAAGGGGTTGCCATTGGAGCCCAGCCGGAAGCCTTTCACCTCCGTGGGGACGCTGTCCCCCAGCTCCACCAGCCGGTCCGCCAGGAAGGCGGTGAGGGCCGGGTCCGCCCGGAGCACCCCGATGACCGCCTCCACATTGGCCCGGAACTCCGCGGCGACGGCGGCGGCGTCCTTCGGCGCGGGCCCCCCGAGATTGACGAAGGAGACCCCGTACGTCCGGGCGAACTCTCTTTTCGTTTCCCAGTACGTTTCGCTGTTCATCGGGTGAGGGGCGCCGTGGGAGGCGTAGTCGAACTTGCCGTAACCCCGCCCCTTGCGGGTTTTGAACCACAGCACGCTGGGGGCCTTCCCCGGGTTGGGGGAGGTCAGCATATCGTGGAAGGCGGCGGTCAGGGATTCCCAGTCGCTGCCGTTCTCCGCCCCGAAGACCCGCCAGCCGTGGGAGGAGAACCAGTCCCTGGGGGTCCCATAGACCACCTGGTCGATGGTGTGGTCGTCGATGCCGAAGTTGTTCCAGTCCACCAGGTAGTACAGATTGTCCAGCGCCATTCCCCAGGCGGAGTTGGCCGTCTCGTGGGTGGCCCCCGGGGTGAGTCCTCCCTCGCCCTCCATGATGAAAACCCGGGTCCCCGGAGCGCCCGCCCGCTTCAGGGCCAGAGCGATTCCCGCCGCGGCGGGGCTTCCGTGTCCCGACGGGCCGGTGTTGAACCGCAGAAAAAGGGTCTTGCCCGACGCCTCGGCGTGGCCGGACAGGCCTCCCCGGCGGCGGAACTTCAGGAGGTCCTCCCAGGTCAGGATGAGCTCGGGCTTCTGCCGGCTCCGGTATTTTCTGTCTCCGGTTTTTTCATGCATGAGCCGGAGGGCTTCATGGAAGATCGCCAGGACCGTGTATACGATGGGAACCGTGTGGCCCGCCCCCAGAACGAAGCGGTCGGCGAACCGCTTCCCCGGGTCCCGGATGTCCCAGCGCATGGCGCCGCTCAGCAGGGTCGTCAGAAAGGCGTGCATCTTGGAGCGCGACCCGCCGGGGTGCCCGCTCTGACGGTAATTGAAGATCATGTCCAGAAGCTGGTCCGCCAGATCCTTCGTCTTTTCCAGATGCCCGAAACGCTCCCTCTGTTTTTCCACTGGTTCCATACATTCTCCTTTATTTTTCTATAGAATTTAATTCTTATATAGAGAAATGGCAAGGGAATGCAGGGAAAGGCCCGGCATGGTCAAACCGCCCGCTTCGCTTTTCTTTTTTTCACCTCTCCCACAAGGGTCACGATGACCACCGCCAGAGTTATCGCCAGAATGACGGCGGAGATCGGTTCGGTGACGAATGGCGCGAAACTGCCCTGGCTCTTCTGCAGACCGCGGCGCAGGTTTACCTCGAGGATGGGCCCAAGGATGAATCCCAGAAGCAGCGGTGTTGCCGGGAGTGTCAGCTTCTTCAGAAAGAAGCCAAGAACTCCGAACAGGAGCATGGTCCAGACATCGAAGATCCGGTTGTTGATCGTAAAGGCGCCGATGACACACATGACGAGAATGATGGGGAAGAGATAATGCATGGGCACCTTGAGGAACTTGATAAACAGCCGAACCAAGAACAGGGCCATGAGAAAGGAGATGATGTTGGAAAGGAGGTATCCCCCGAAGATGGAACCGATGATATCTGTATTCGTTTTGAAAAGCAGGGGACCCGGTTGCAATCCGTGGATGATCAGGCCGCCCAGCA
>JAKQWJ010000034.1 GCA_029562045.1 Spirochaetota bacterium
TGGTCGCTGCCGAAGCTGTCGAAGAGCCCCTCCCGGACTCCCTCCCACAGGGCCGCCTGGTCCCCCCGGGTCTTGACGGACGGCCCCACCTTGCCCAGGGGGCCCTTCTTTTTCAGTTCGTCCCAGGTCAGGGCCAGGTACTGGGGACAGGTCTCGGTGTAGACCGGTATGCCCCGCCCCCGGAGATGGCGGAGCACCTCCACCGTCTCCCCGGCGGACACATGGGGGATGTAGACCGGGCATTTCATCAGCCTCCCGAGGTAGACCGCCCGGAAGACCGCCTCCGCCTCCACCAGATCCGGGGCGGTTTCCAGAAAGCGGTCCGCGAAATCTCCCTTCTCCGCCAGCAGCCGGTCCTGGATGTAATCGATGGCCAGGCCGTTCTCCGCGTGGACCGCCGCCATCCCCCCCAGCCGCCCGATGATGTCCATGGCCTTGACCAGGGCGTAGTCGTCGGTCATCCAGCCGAGTTTGGCGTAGGCCATGAACATCTTGAAGGAGGTCACCCCCTCCTCGAAACAGGCGGGGATCTCCTCGGCCTGCTTCAGGGTCTCGAAAAGTCCGCCGTGGAGGGCGAAGTCGATGCATGAGCCGCCCTGCCCCTCCGTCTTCCAGTCCCGGATAACCCGGAGCTGGCTCTGGCCGGGCTTGGCGTAGGCGTAATGGGCCACGGTGGTGACCCCTCCCCAGGCGGCGGTCCGGGCCAGGCCCTCCAGGTTGTCCAGGTACACCGGGTGGGTATGGGGGTCGATGACCCCGGGGAGGACATACCGACCCTCGGCGTCCAGGATTTCCGTCCCCCGCAGCGTGCCGGGCTTCCCCAGCCGGACGATTCTGCCCTCCGCCACCCCCAGATCGCCGAAGACCGTCTTTTCCGGATAGAGGATCATCCCGTTCCGGACGACCAGATCCAGTTTTTCCGCCATGGCCTCTCCTTGCGCCCCGCGCTGGGTGGAATAGTAGCCTCCCGGTACCGGGGTGTCAATAAAGAGCCCGGCGGCGTCGACATCACCGGGGGCCGGCGGGACCGGGGCGGCGTCGACAACCCGGGGCGCGGCGGGACCGGGGCGACGTCGACAACCCGAGGGCCCCGGCTGAACCGGGGCGGCGTCGACAACCCGAGGGGGCCAGCTGAACCGGGGCGGCGTTGACATCACCGGGGGCCGGCTGAACCGGGGCGACGTTGACAATCCGGGGCGGCGACGGATACAATGGCCCCGTCACGCCCTGGTAGCTCAGGTGGATAGAGCGAGCGCCTCCTAAGCGCTAGGTCGGCCGTTCGAGTCGGCTCCGGGGTATGGACGGCCGGGATCCTGTCCCGGCCTTTTTTTTATTTGCCTGTTTCGAAGATCGGGTTTTCAGGCCCGGCCTCTCGGGCCCGGGTTTTCAGGGCTGAATTTCCCGGGGCCGGCTCTCGGGCTTACCGGGGCCGGGTTTTCCGGCCTGGATTCCCAGACCCGGGTTTTCAGGGCCGCTTCCCAGGCCCGCTTCACAGGCCCGGTTCACCGGCTTCCCGGGGCCGGGTTTTCAGGGCCGAATTTCCCGGCTCCGCTTCACGAGCCTTCCCGGCCCGGACCAGGGAGGCCCGGACCAGGGAGGTCCGGACCAGGAGAGCCCGGGCGGACACCCGGTTGCGCCTTCGGGAAGGCCCGGAAGGTCCGGAGAAGGAGGTCCCCCTCCTTTTTGAGTTCCCCGAAGGCGGCGGCAGAGAAACTCTTCCTCCCCCCGGACGGAGCCGTCCCCTGTTCCGGGTCGGCGGCCCCCTCCAGCAGCCCCAGGGCGATCTTCATCTCCAGGATCCTCGTCACCGCCCGATCCAGCCTCTCCGGCGTCAAAGACCCCGCCGCCGCGTCGGTCCTCACCTCCCGCACCAGGGCCCGGTGCACGTCGACGATGTCCTTTTCCAGGTACATGATCATGTCAGCCCCGGCGGCGATGGCCTCCGCGGCGGTCCTCCCCGCCTTCCCGCCGGACCCTTCCTCCCCGGCGGCCGGCGCCGCCTCCCCGGACCCTCCCGCCCGCCCGACGGGCGGCCCCTCCATCGCCGGCGGGCCCTCCGACAGGGCCTTCATGTTGATGTCGTCGGTGAGGATGAGGCCCCGGAACCCCAGGGTGTTTCTGAGGTATTCCTGCTGGGCCTTCCGGGACAGGGTCACGGGCCTCTCCCGGTCCAGGGCCGGGGCCCGCACATGGGAGGTCATCACCGCGGCGAGTCCTCCGGGGGATATGGCCTCCCGGAAAGGGAGTATCTGCGGATGGTCCGGGTCGGCCAGGTCGAAGCCGTACAGCGGAAGGTTCGCGTGGGGGTCCCCGTCCCCGCTTCCGGGGAAGTGCTTCCCCACCGCCAGGATTCCCCCGTCCCTCATGGCGTCGATGAAGAGCCTCCCCGCGACGGACACCATCCGGGGATCGGAGGAGAAGGAGCGGAGCCGGAGGAAGTCCCGGTTTTCCCCGTTCAGGGGCTCCAGAACCGGCGCCAGATTGACGGATATGCCCAGAAGGGCCAGCTGCTCCGCCCCGTTCCGGTACAGCGCCGCCGGGAGGGCGGGGTCCATCCCCGCCTCCAGCGCCGCCCCCACCGCGGAGGCTCCGGGCAGGCGGGTCCCCGCCTTTCCCAGGCGGTAGACCGTCCCCCCCTCGTGGTCCACGGCGATGAAGACGGGAACCCCCGCCCCGGCGGCCCGGCTCGCCTCCGCGAGAGACGCGGTGAGTTTCGCGATGCCCTCGGGCTCGTCGGCGATGTTGTAGCCCAGAAGAAGGACCGCCCCCACCGGCGCGGCGGCCAGGACCCCTCCGAACTCCGGAGGAAGCTCCGGACCCAGACCGTAGGATACCATCATGGTCTGGGCGCATTTTTCCTCCAGGGTCATTCCCTGCAGGACGAGCCGGGCCCGGCGGGTCACCTCCGGGCTTATCATGGGATGGGACTGCCCCGGGGCGGGAAGATCGCCGGCGGCGCCGGGTCCCGGACGGCCGCAGGAGAGGGCCGCGGCGAGGACAATGAGAAGAAGCGGGAGCCGTGTCACGGGGCCATCTTAAACCGCCCCCCAAGGGCCGGACAAGCCCGACAGGGACGGCCGCCGGCCCGGCCGGCAGAGGGGCGCAGCGGGGCGACGGCCCTCCCCGGGGCGGAAAACCCCGCCCGGAACGGGCCCCGGCGCCGCGCCGCGGGTCGGGACTGCAACTATTCTCTTTTTCCCCCCGTCGGGATACAATGGTTTTTCATCTTCCCGAAAGGAGAGTGCAATGGAAAAAGTCGCCGCCCCCTGGGATTTTCTCGACGAACACCGGGGGAAAGATTTCGCGGGCCGCTGGCCCACCCTGCCTGAGATGTTCCGCATCACCGTCTCCCGGTTCCCTGACCGCCCCTGCTTCACCATCTTCGAGCCGGAAAAGACCACCCTGACCTATACTCAAGCCCTGTCCCGGATCGAAGCGGCGGCCCGATACCTGGTGTCCGCGGGGATCCGCACGGGGGACCGGGTGGGGGTCTGCGGCTCCAACGGTCCGGAATGGACCACCGCCTATCTGGCCACCCTCTTCGCCGGGGGAGTGGTGGTGCCCATCGACTACCAGCTCCGGAACGAGGAGGTGGCCAATCTCCTGCGGGCCTCCGGCGCGAAGCTCCTTTTCATCGACACGGAAAAGCGGGAGCATTTCGAAAAGAATCCCCCGGCGGGGACAAGGGTCCACAGCCTGGCCAGGGGCCAGGGC
>JAKQWJ010000036.1 GCA_029562045.1 Spirochaetota bacterium
CCCGGACCACCTCCTCCCTCCTGCCGTTCCACAGGGCAACAAGCTCGTCCCAGCCGGTGGAGTAGAGGGTGGGGCAGCCCAGGATTTCCGAGGCCAGGGGGCCGTTGACCTGGTTCTCCCCGGTGGGGACCCGGTCGGGCTCCCGGTGCCTCAGGGCCGCCAGGACCCGTTCTTTTCCCGTCACGCCGGCCCCCGATGCGGATCTACTTCCCCACCGGTTTGTTCACCGGCCATTTGGGGGTTCGGCCCGACAGGGCGTCGTCGATGCCCATGGCGGCGTGGACCGCCATCCGGGTCATGGCCTCCAGGGTCAGGGCGGCGTTGTGGGGGCTCAGGATGACATTGTCCAGTCCGTAGAGAGGGTTGTCCGCCAGAGGGGGTTCGGGGTCGAAGACATCCAGGCCCGCGCCGGCGATGCGCCGGGACCGCAGGGCCTCGTAGAGGTCCTTCTCGTTCACCACCTCGCCCCGGGCGGCGTTGACCAGGAAGGCGCTCTTCTTCATCATCTCGAAGTACTTTTTGCCGATCATCCCCCGGGTCTCCGGGGTTGCGGGCATGTGGAGGCTGATGAAGTCCGCGGTGCGGAACACCGTCTCCAGGTCCGGGACGATCGTCGCCTCCGGGACCCCCGGGATGGCCTTCACATAGGGATCGTAGACGATGACCTTCATCTCCAGACCATAGAAGGCCTTCTTCGCCGTCATGGCCCCCACCCGGCCGGCCCCCACCAGACCCAGGGTCTTTCCCGCCAGATCCGAACCCTTCACCCGGTTCCGGAACTCCCAGTCCATGCTCCGGGTGGCCTTGTCCCCCGCAAGGAGGTTCCGGGCCAGGGCGATGATCTGCCCCACGGCGTACTCCGCCACGGAGTTGGCGTTGGATTCAGGGGCGTAGGTCACCCAGATACCTTTTTCGGTGCAGGTTTTCACGTCGATATTGTCCACCCCCACCCCGTGCCGGCCGATGACCTTGAGCCGGGGCCCCGCCAGGATGACCTCCCGGGGGAAAGGGGCGGTCCGGGCCAGGATGGCGTCGCAGTCCGCCACATCTTTGATGATGGCCTCCACGGTGACGCCCGAGCCCATCTTTATTTTATAGCCCCGGTCGGTGAGGTACTTCTTGCCCTCCTCCACCACATCCTGGGGAATAAGCACGGTGTATGCCATGATTTTTTCCTCCGCCTTATTTGAGTTTCGCGATCCCGTCCCGGGCCGCGCTCATCAGCATGGTCACATCGTTGGACCAGAGGTTCAGGGTCATCCCCTTGGCGATCCAGGGCAGCAGGGCGTCGGCGCTCATCAGATGGATGCCCGAATGCTTTCCCGCCTTCTTCGCCGCGGCGATGATCTTGTCCATGGCCTCCAGGAACTTGGGGTGATCGGTCTGCCCCATGATGCCCAGGGTCTGGGTCAGGTCGTTGGGCCCCACGAAAAGGGCATCGATGCCGTCCAGGGCCATGAGCTCATCCACGATGGCCACCCCCGCGGGAGACTCGATCTGGGTCATGAGGATCCCGTCTTCGTTCTGCTGCTTCATGTACTCCGGCGCGGGAGGGGTCTTTTCCCAGCCCGTGTGGGCCCGGAGCAGCGACACGCCCCGGTTTCCCATGGGGGCGTATTTGGAGTAGGCGATGAGGTCTTTGGCGGTCTGCACCGATTCCACGGACGGCACCAGGATGCCCGCCGCCCCCATCTCCATGGCCTTCAGCACGATCTCCCGCCGCACCTCGGGGATCCGGATCATGGGGGCTATCCCGCATTCCCGGCCCATGGCGAAGAGTCCGGCGATCTGGCTGTAATCGAAGGGTCCGTGTTCGCAGTCCACGATGAACAGGTCGAAGCCCACCACCTTGAGCATTTTGACCAGCTCCGGGCTGTCGAAAACCGTGATCATGGTGCCCAGAATTTTCTCTCCGTTTCTCAGGCGTGTTTTCAGGTTGCTTTTCATATGACATCCTCCAGAAGTCGTCTTAATCCCTATGCGATCATTATGACGGATTAAGCCGGGCTCGTCCATATTTTTTTTGGAACAAAATCCCGCCGCTCTGCCGATACTGTTAGCGAGCGCCATGCGTTTACGGATTCACAGACAAAGCATCATTCTGATAAGCCTGTCGGCCTTCATCATCATCCTCGTCCTGGCCAACATCGTTTTCATCTACGTGGAAACCCGGCGCATGGAGAACGACGGCAACATCATCAACGAGACCGGGGTGGTCCGGGGCTCCATCCAGCGGATCGTCAAGAAGGAGCTGGCGGGCTACAGGGCGGACGAAGAGATCGCCCGGGTGGAAGGGGTCTTCCGGAGCTTCGAAACCTCCGCCCCGGGGTACGACCTGCGGGGGATCAGCCGGGAACTGGAACACATTCTGGATTCCCTGAGGGCGTCCTGGGAAGGGCTGCAGGAGACGGTGCGGGAATACCGCGCCTCCCCGTCGGAACGGAACCGTCTCAGGCTCTACAACGAAAGCGAAGCGATGTGGGACCGGACGGATCGGACGGTCTTTCTGGCGAAGACCTACTCGGAGCAGAAACTGCGCTTCTTCCGGCTGGTATTCGTGGTCTTCGGGGTCAACCTGGCCGCCCTTTTCCTGGTGGTCTGGGTCGTGCGCTACCGTGTGGCGGGCAAGCTGGAGCGGGACGCCCATTTCGACACCCTCACCGGGGCATACAACAAAAACACCTTCAACGATCTCATGAGCCGGGAAATGGAGAGGAGCAGGAGAAGCGGCGCCCCCTTGAGCATCATCGCCCTGGATCTGGACCACTTCAAGCGTGTCAACGACACCTACGGCCATAAAACCGGAGACAGGGTCCTCCAGAATGTGTCCCGGATCGTGAAAAAACAGATCCGTCTCTACGACCTGTTCTGCCGCACCGGCGGCGAAGAGTTCATCATCCTCATGGGCAACACGGACCTGACACAGGCGACCCTGTCGGCGGAAAGGATCCGCCGGGCCGTCGAAGGCTCCGATTTCGTTCCCCGGACCAGCCTCAGCCTGGGAGTGGCGGAGTATGAACCGGCGGAAAGCTCCGAGGAGTTCTTCGCCCGGGCGGACCGGGCCCTGTACGAGGCGAAGGCGGCGGGAAGGAACCTGGTCCGGGTCGGCTGATATTCAGCCCCGTCCATAAAGGGCGCGGCGGAGCGGAGCCGGGTCCGGTGCGGCCGGGTCGCCCCTCCTCCGCGCGGGGGGCGGGGCCCCCGGGGCCGTCAGTAGGCGGTGAGTCCGCCGTCCACGGGCAGCGAAACCCCGTTCAGGAAAGACGCCTCATCGGAGGCCAGAAACACCGCCGCGTTGGCCACATCGGCCGCCGTGGCCAGCCGCCCCAGCGGCACCTCCCCCAGCCTCTCCTCCTTCCTCTTCGGGTCCTGAAACAGGATCTGCACCAGGGGCGTATCCACCGTGCTGGGATGGATGGAGTTGCAGCGGATATTGTCCCTGGCGTAGCGGACCCCGACGCTCTTGGTCATGAGGGTCAGCGCTCCCTTGGTGACGGTGTAGGCCTCGGTGGTGTACTTGTGCCCCACCATGCCGCAGATGGAGGACATGTTGATGATGGATCCCCCTCCCTGCCTCCGCATGAGGGGAATGGCGTGCTTGATCCCCAGGAAGGGCCCCTTGACGTTCACCGCCAGCATGGCGTCCAGGCTCTCCGCCTTCATCTCCTCGATGGGTTCGCGGATGTTGATCCCCGCGTTGTTGACCAGGATGTCCAGGCGTCCGCATTTTTCCGTCACCGCCGCCAGAGCCCGGCCCCAGCTGTCTTCGGTGGTCACATCGAGGGGCTGAAAGTGCGCCCTGCCCCCGGCCTTCACGATCCCCGCCGCCGTTTCCCGGCCCAGGGCCTCCTGCAGGTCGCAGACGAACACTTCGGCGCCTTCGGCGGCGAAGCGGCGGGCCATCTCCGCCCCCAGCCCCTGGGAGGCCCCGGTTATCAGCGCGACCTTGTTCTTCAACCGCATACAGCGTCTCCTTGCAATAATAAACCCGGCAGCGGGGCCCGTCCCGGCGCCCGCATCGGGCAGCCCCGCCGCGGCGATCGGCAAACGGGGCGGAGGACCTCAGGGTTCTCCGCCCCGGCATCGGTCATTTTGCCCCGGCGACGGCGGCCTGAAACTCGGCCACCAGCTCCTTTCCAATCTTGGGGATCCATTCGTCATACACGGCCTTGGTGGCGTTCTGGAACACCTTGATCTGCTCCGGGGTGAGGACGGTGACGGTCATGCCGTTCTTCTTCAGCTCCGCGACGAAGTCGGAATCCATTTTCCGGTTCGTTTCCCGCTGGAACAGGGCGGATGCCTGGGCGGCTTCGGAGATGATCTTCTGATCCTCCCCGGGGAAGCTGTCGAAAAGCTTCTTGTTGATGAGAAGGATATGGGGGCCGTAGACATGCCCCGACAGGGTCACGTACTTCTGGACCTCATAAAACTTGGACAGATAGATCGTCGGAATGGGATTCTCCTGCCCGTCGATGGTCTTCTGCTGCATGGCGGTGAACACTTCGCTGAAGGGCATGGGAGTGGGGTTGGCCCCCAGGGCCCGCCAGGCCGAGAGATGGATGGGGTTCTGCATGGTGCGGACCTTCATTCCCCGGAGGTCCTCGGGGCTCTTCACCTCCCGGGCGGAGTTGGTGAGCTGGCGGAAACCGTTTTCGTAGTAGGCCAGAAGCTTGATGCCCTTGGGTTCCAGCAGGGCGCCGATTTTCTTCCCCACCGGGCCGTCGTAGACCGCGTCGGCGGCCTTGAAGCTGGTGACGATGAAGGGAAGGTCGAAGACGTTGAACTCCGGCACCAGCCCCGTCAGGGGGGAAGCGGAGGTGGCGACCATTTCCAGGGTCCCCATGCGCACCCCTTCGGTGGCCCGCACATCATCCCCCAGCTGGGCGTTGGCGTAGACCTGCACATCGTACTTCCCCGGCAGCCTGGATTCCACCATCTTTTCGAACTCCACGCAGGCCAGGTAGGTGGGATGGGACTCGTTGATCCCGTTGGAGATCTTCAGAACCACCGCAGGCTTGGCCGCGGCGGCGCCTTTTTCGGAAGCCCCGCCGGCGGACACCATCATGGATAGTGCGGTCAGAAGGGCTGCAGCCAGAATCAGATGTTTCTTCATCCTCTTTTCTCCTTATGCGTTATTTTTTCAATCATCCGGTGAAAGGCCCACGGGACGGCGAAGAGCGTTCCGCCGTCCCGAAGAGACCCGTCGTTATTTCGCCGCGGCGACGGCGGCCTGGAACTCGGCCACCAGCTCCTTGCCGATTTTGGGGATCCACTCGTCGTAGACCGGCTTGGTGGCGGTCTGGAAAACCTTGATCTGGTCCGGGGTCAGGATGGTGACCACGTTCCCCTGCTTCCGCAGTTCGTCGATGAAGTCCGCGTTCATTTTCCGGTTCGCCGCCCGCTCGAAGCGGGAAGCCTCCGCCGCCCCGTCGAGGAAGACTTTCTGCTCGTTGGCGGGCATGGAATCGAAGAGCTTCTTGTTGATCAGCGTGATGAAGGGGCTGTAGACGTGGCCGGTGAGGGTGGTGTACTTCTGCACTTCGTAAAATTTCTGCAGATAGATGGTGGGGATGGGGTTCTCCTGGCCGTCGATGGTCTTCTGCTGCATGGCGGTGAACACTTCGCTGAAGGGCATGGGAGTGGGGTTGGCCCCCAGGGCCCGCCAGGCCGAGAGATGGATGGGGTTC
>JAKQWJ010000037.1 GCA_029562045.1 Spirochaetota bacterium
CCCGGCGCTCTCGTAGTAGTTGCCCCGGCCCTCCACGCCGATCTTCTCCGCCACGGAGATCTGGACCTGCCGGACATAGCGGTTGTTCCAGACCGGCTCGAAGAGGCCGTTGCCGAAGCGCAGCAGCATGATGTTCTGGACCGTTTCCTTGCCCAGGTAGTGGTCGATGCGGAAGATCTGGGACTCGTCGAAGCGGCGGGCCAGGGCTTCGTTGATGACCCGGGCCTCCGCCAGGTTGTGGCCGATGGGTTTTTCCACGATGATCCGGGCCCGGCCGCCGTTTTCCTCCCCCAGGCCCGCCCGGCCCAGGTTTTCGATGATGTCGATGTAGGAGGAGGGGGGACTGGAGAGGTAGTAGAGCCTGTCCGACAGGCCCCGGGCCTGCCGCCGGATCTCCTCGTAGCCCCGGGGGTCCTCGAAGGGGGAGGAGATGTAGTCCAGGCAGTCCAGAAAGGCTTTCTTCAGCTCCCCGCCGAAGGAGGCGAACTCGGGCCGGTGGATCATCCCCGCCGTCTGGGTCTGGAACTCTTCCCGGGTCCAGGGGCGCCGGGCGAAGCCGACGATGCGGAAACGGCTGATGTGCCCCTTGGCGAAGAGGGAAAACAGGGCGGGCATGAGCTTTTTCCGGGTCAGGTCCCCGGTGGCGCCGAAGATGAACAGGGCGAAGGAATGGGCTTCCCGGGGCAGGGCGAGCCCGGCGGGAAACGGGTTGTGTTCCATTTATTCAATATGGGGAAACGGGATTGAAAAATCAAGCCGCGCCGGGTTAGGGTGGTCCCGATGACGGACCTGGAGAACCCCTTCCCGGGGGCCCGGATTTTCTTCCTCCCCGAAACGGAGTCCACCATGCGGGACGCCCGGGACCTGGCCTCCCGGGGCCTTCCCACGGGGACCCTGGTCGCCGCGGGGCGGCAGACCGCAGGCCGGGGCCGTTTTCCCCACCGGACCTGGGAGGACGCCCCGGGGAAGAGCCTCCTTTTTACGGTCTTTTTCCGGCTCCGGGACCTTTCATCTCCCCCGGACCCGGTCCCCCTCCGGGCGGGCCTGGCCCTGGCGGAGACCCTGGAGTCCTTCCTGGGGCTGGAGCCGCGGATCAAGTGGCCCAACGACGTTCTTCTGGGGGGACGCAAAGTCTCGGGGATCCTGGCGGAGCTGCGGGACGGCTGCGTCTTTCTGGGGATGGGGGTGAACTGCGGGCAGGAGGAGTTTCCCGAGCCCCTGAGGGAGAAGGCGGTCTCCCTGCGGCAGGCCGCGGGGAGGGAGGTCGCGCCCCGGGAGCTGCTCCCCCCCCTCCTGCGGGAACTGCTGAGCTTCCGGGACGGAAAGGGAGACTGGCGGGAAGGGGTGGAGGCCCGGCTCTTTCTGCGGGGGGAAAGCATCCGGTTTCTGCCTGGCCTCCCCGGGAGCGAACCCGTGGAGGGGCGCCTGGAGGGGATCGGGGAGGACGGAAGCCTCCTTCTGCGGCCTTCGGGGGCGGCGGAACCCCGTTCCTTCGCCGCCGGGGAGATCCTCCTCGGGGGGGATTCGACCCGTCGGGGGCGTTCCCGGGCCGTTTTTCCGCCGGAAGAGCGAAAATTTTGAAAAATAAATATTGGCTATTTCCGGATTTTTTTGTATCTTTCCAGCAGATTCGTTGAAATGGGCTTTCGACCCGAAAATAACAATTATTATTCAAAGAAAGGGAGTGTAATATGGCGAAGCAGTTGAAGTTCGACGAAGACGCGCGGCGTTCGCTTCTTCGGGGAGTGGAGAAGATCTCCGCCGCCGTAAAGGTCACCTTGGGGCCCAAGGGACGGAACGTCCTTCTGGACAAGAAGTTCGGGGCCCCCACGGTCACCAAGGACGGGGTCTCCGTGGCCAAGGAAGTGGAGCTGGAGGACGCCTTCGAGAACATGGGCGCCCAGCTCTTGAAAGAGGTGGCCACAAAGACAAACGACGTGGCCGGGGACGGCACCACCACCGCCACGGTTCTGGCCCACAGCATCATCAAGGAAGGCCTCAAGTCCGTGGCCGCCGGCATCAGCCCCATGGGCATCAAGCGGGGCATCGACAAGGCGGTGGAAATCGCCGTGGAAGAGATCAGGAAGGCGTCCAAGGAGATCAAGGACAAGGAAGAGATCGCCCAGGTGGCGGCCATCTCGGCCAACAACGACATGGAGATCGGCAAGGAGATCGCCGACGCCATGGAGAAGGTGGGCAAGGACGGGGTCATCACCGTGGAGGAATCCAAGACCATCGAAACCACCACCGAGTACGTGGAGGGCATGCAGTTCGACCGGGGCTACATCTCCCCCTACTTCGCCACCAACCGGGACACCATGACCACGGTGCTGGAGGACCCCTACATCCTCATCTACGACAAGAAGATCTCCGGCATGAAGGACCTCCTGCCGATTCTGGAAAAGGTCGCCCAGGCGGGCAAGCCCTTCCTCATCATCGCCGAGGATATCGAAGGCGAGGCCCTGGCCACCCTGGTGGTCAACAACCTGCGGGGCACCCTGAGCGCCTGCGCCGTCAAGGCCCCGGGCTTCGGCGACCGCCGGAAGGCCATGCTGGAGGACATCGCGATTCTCACCGCGGGCCAGGTCATCTCCGACGAGCTGGGCCTGAAGCTGGAAAACACCGAACTCTCCGCCCTGGGCCGGGCCAAGATGGTGAAGGTGGACAAGGAAAACACCACCATCGTCAGCGGCGAAGGCAAGCAGAGCGACATCAAGGACCGGATCGCCCAGATCAAGGCCCAGATCGAGGACACCACCTCCGACTACGACCGGGAGAAGCTCCAGGAGCGGCTGGCCAAGCTGGCCGGGG
>JAKQWJ010000087.1 GCA_029562045.1 Spirochaetota bacterium
CGGGCCGGAGCCGCCGAAGTCCAGGGCCCGGTCGGTGCACCACCAGTACTCCTCCAGGGTCTCTCCCTTCCAGGCGAAGACCGGGACCCCTCGGGGTTTCTCCGCCGTCCCCTTCCTTCCCACCACCACCGCCGCCGCGGCGTGGTCCTGGGTGGAGAAGATGTTGCAGCTGCACCAGCGCACATCGGCCCCCAGCTCCGCCAGGGTCTCGATGAGGACCGCCGTCTGGATGGTCATATGGAGGCTTCCGGTTATCTTCAGGCCCCGGAGGGGTTTTTTCCTGGCGTGCCGCGCCCGGACAGCCATGAGGCCGGGCATCTCCTTTTCCGCCAGCTCGATTTCCCGGCGGCCCCAGTCCGCCAGGCCGATATCCCTTATCTTGTAATCCATGTTCTCTCCTGCATCAGGACGCTGCGCAGATACGCGCTTCCCCGCCTCGGCCCCGAGGTCGGGGGGGGGATGTTCTCGCCGTGGAGGACGAAATCCCCCTCCGCGGCCACGCCGGCCCCGGCATTCCGGGCTCCGTCGCTCCGCCGGAAACCGAGACCGTTTTTTCGGCAGAGGTGTTCCACGATGAAATCCACGTCGCTTCCCCCCTCCAGCACGACCCCCAGGAAACCCTGGGCCCGAATCCCCTGGAGGAGCTCGTCAACCCGATCCTTGTAATGGGCGATGTTTTTGATCGTCCGTTTCACATACTTGTAGCTTCTTTTGGCGATCTCTTCCACCCCCGCGGAGGACACGGCGTAGCGGATGTTCCGGTTGTTCACCTTCCGCACGGTGAGGAAGCCCTTCACCGCCAGGCGTTTCACGATGGCGTTGGTCATCCCCAGGGAGAGACCGGCGATTTCCGCCAGGTCCCGCTGGCGGAGATCGTTCTCCCGGTGCAGATGACGGAGAACTTCCAGTTCCTTGTCCATTGTTTGAAAGTGGGCGGTTTCGTGCATAAAATTGAGCCGTGCCGGACAGGCCGTCCTTGAAAGGGACGAAATTCCTTTTTTCCGCCCCCGGCGGCTTGAAAAAAACGAGGCGCTCAGCCCTCCCAATCCGGACGGGACGCAGCCGAAACATGCTGTCCCCGATACCGGGAGGTATGAAAAGGTCAATGTTCAGAGACCGAACATTAACACGGCCCCGGGAGTTTGGCAAGTCCATCCTGAACCGCCCCGGAGCGGTAATACGCCCCGAGGCGCTGCCTCAGGCGTGCCGGCGCAGCACCGGGTCCCGGGCGGCCCGGACCTCGTCCAGCCGCCGGACCGGGGCGGCGTGGGGGGCCCCCGCAAGGAGCTCCGGGTCAGCCTCCGCCTCCCCGGCGATGGCCAGCAGGGCCGCGGCGAAGGCCTCCAGGGTTTCCCGGGACTCGGTCTCGGTGGGCTCGATCATCAAGGCCTCCTTGACGATGAGGGGGAAGTAGACCGTGGGGGGGTGGAACCCGTAATCGATGAGCCGCTTGGCCACATCCAGAGTCCGGGTCCCGGGTGTCACCTGACCGGAGGCGACGAACTCGTGCATGCAGACCCTGTCGTAGGGTATCCGATAGCGGCCCCGGATGAGCTTCATCAGATAATTGGCGTTCAGCACCGCGTTCTCCGACACCGCCCGCAGTCCCTCCGCACCCAGGAGCGAAATGTAGGTGAAGGCCCGGACGAGAACTGCGAAGTTTCCGTAAAAAGTCTTGAGCCTCCCGATGGACCGGGGCGGCATCCCCAGCCCCCAGACCCCGTCCGTCTTCATCGCCACCGGCCCGGGCAGATAGGGGGCCAGTTTCTCCCCCGCCCCCACGGGGCCCGCGCCTGGGCCGCCACCGCCGTGGGGGGTGGAATAGGTTTTATGCAGGTTGAAGTGCATCACGTCGATCCCCGCGTCGCCGGGGCGGAAGGCGCCCAGCAGGGCGTTCATGTTGGCCCCGTCGCCGTAGACCAGACCTCCCGCCCGATGCACCGCCGCCGCCGCCTCGACGATATGCTCCTCGAAGAGCCCTAAGGTGTTGGGGTTGGTCACCATCAGGCCCGCGATAGTATCATCACAAAGGGCCTCCAGGGCGGCAAGGTCGATATTGCCCCGGCTATCCGAGGGGACCTGCACCGCCTGGTAGCCCGCCATGGCCACCGAGGCGGGGTTGGTGCCGTGGGCGCTGTCGGGAATGAGGATCCTGGTCCTTTTATCGTCTCCCCGGTCCCGGTGGTAGGCCCGGATCATCATGACCCCCGCCAGCTCCCCCTGGGCCCCGGCGGCGGGCTGAAGGCTAACCCCGGAAAAGCCGGAGATTTCCCCCAGAAGCTCCTGGAGCCTCCCCATGAGTTCCAGGCTCCCCCGGCAGAGGTCCTGGGGAAGCAGGGGATGGGCCTCGACGAAACCCGCCAAACCCGCGGCCTTTTCGTTGACCCTGGGGTTGTACTTCATGGTGCAGGAGCCCAGGGGGTAGAAGTTGGTGTCGATGCTGAAGTTCAGCCGGGAAAGCCGGGTGAAGTGGCGCACCACATCCAGCTCCGAGACCTCCGGCAGCGGAAGGTCCTTCCGGGGAGGTATCCCCGGGGGAAGCTCCACGAAGGGCACATCCGCCTCCGGCAGGACGGCCCCCACCCGACCCGGCGCCCCGTAGTCCCAGACAAAGGGTTCAAGGCCTTTTTTCATCGTCCCGCCTCCGTCACGCTTTTCAGGATCTTCGCCAGTTCGTCGATCTGCCCCCGGCCGTTCATCTCGGTGACGCAGACCAGGAGGTC
>JAKQWJ010000090.1 GCA_029562045.1 Spirochaetota bacterium
GGAACCCGCGAAAGACGGCCGGCGGGCGGTGGAGGGGGCCGATGTGGTGGTTTCCGCCACCACCGCCCGGGAGCCGGTGGTGATGGCGGACTGGCTGGCCCCGGGGAGCTTTTATTCCCATGTGGGGGGCTACGAGGCGGAGTTCGCCGTGGTGGAGCGGGCGGACAGGGTCGTGGTGGACGACTGGTATCAGATCAAGCATCGGCTGACCCAGACCCTGGCCATCATGTTCGACCGGGGTCTCATCGGGGACGACCGGATCGACGCGGAACTGGGAGCGGTGGTGGCGGGGGACAAGCCGGGCCGCCGGAATCAGGAGGAGAGGATCTACTTCAACTCCGTGGGAATGGCGGTGGAGGATATCGCGGTGGCCAAACGGGTCTACGATACCGCGGTGCGGAAGGGCATCGGTGTCCCGCTGGAACTCTGGGACAAGCCCCTGTGGGTCTGAGGCCGGGGCTGTGACGGGCCTGCCATGGCGGAGAAGGATTACCTCAGGTCCCAGATCATCGCCTACATCGGGAACAAACGCAGGCTCCTTCCCCTGATCGGGGAGGCCCTGGAGCGGGTCTTCGACGGCCCGGCGCCGGGGGGGCTGAAATTTCTGGACCTCTTCGCCGGGAGCGGCGTTGTGTCCCGCTATGCCCGTCTGCGGGGCTATCGGGTGGTTTCCAACGACTGGGAACCCTTCACCTGGGTCCTGAACCAGGCGTATATCGGCGCGGGCCCCCGGGATGTGGAGCGGCTTTTCGGCTCCCATGAAAAGTTTCACCGGATCATCCGGGATCTGAACGAGCTTCCGGACCCCCCCGACGAGGAGCGTTACCTGTCCCGGTACTACGCCCCGGCGACGGATGACATCGACGAGGCGGATTTCCGGACGGAGAGGCTGTTCTACACCCGGGCCAACGCCCTGGCCATCGACAGGATCCGGGGGGCCGTGGAAAAAAGCTTTCCTCCCCGGCCAGGTGACGGCGACGCTGAACTCCGGCGCTGCCTCCTCATCGCGCCCCTCCTCTACGAGGCGGCGACCCACACCAACACATCCGGAGTCTTCAAGGCCTTCCACAAAGGTTTCGGCGGCCACGGTCGGGATGCGCTGAAAAGAATTCTGAGCCCCATCGTGCTGAAAGCCCCGGTCCTGGTGGATTCCGCCGAAACCTGCCGGGTGTTCCGGATGGACGCGGCGGAACTGGCCCTCCGGGAGGAGGCCTCCGGGGCGGATGTGGCCTATCTGGACCCGCCCTACAACCAGCATCAGTACGGCAGCAACTACCACATGCTCAACACCATCGCCCTCTGGGACAAACCCCCGGCGCCGCTGGAGCTGAATGACAAGGGGCTGCTCCGGAACAAGGCGGGGATACGGAAGGACTGGGTGAACACCCGCTCCCCCTACTGCTACGCCGAGACCGCCGCCGCCGCTTTCGGGGATCTTCTGGATCGGCTGGACGCCCGGCGGATCCTCGTCAGCTATTCCAGCGACGGCATCGTCCCCTGGGAGGAACTGGAGTCCCTCTGCCGCCGCCGGGGACAGGTGGGCATCGTGGCGAACTCCTACACCAGCTATCGGGGAGGCAGGCAGAGCAACTCCCGGGGAGGCGGGAATGTGGAGTTCGTCCTGACCATCGATACCCGATGGCGGTCATCTTCGCCCGCAGGACGGCAAGAAATTCGCCGGATCCTTATCCTTCGGGAGGTAATGAATCTTCTCCGGGGAATGTATCGCCGGTCTGCCCTGGAGCGGCACTTTGTTCTTCTTCCCGGTGGAGAGATGATGGTTCCTCTGGAGGGGAGGGCGCTTCTCCTGAAGTCCCGGGACGGACTTCTTTTCAATCCCCTGTCCCTCCGGGATCTGGCCCACCTGGGGATCGATGAACTGGTCGTATTGAGGGAAAAGCTTCAGGCTTCGGTCTGCTCTTCCCGGGAAGAAGAACTGGAGGAAATTTTTTCCCGCCTGGCGAAGGGAGAGAATCCGGACCTGGTCTGCAGAGTGCCAAAAATCCTGAAAAAGCTGGCCCACAAGAAAAACCGGGACATTTTCCGCCACTGGCTGGTCCGAGCCCGGGACCTGGCGGTCTCCCATCCCCGGACCTACGGCCTGGTGAAAGCGGAACTGGACGAGGTGGAGCGGATCGCCCGTCTGCGGTTTCAGGGGTAGATGAGCCCGGCGCCGCGCCTCATGCTCTGCGCCGGGAGAACAATGAAATCAGAAAACTCAGGGTCGCGCCAAAACATTGCCTATATATATTATTTTTACGATATTAAAAGGTGAAGGAGATTGAAAAATGAAATGCAATGTGGGCAAGAAAGACCGGGCAATCCGGCTGGTTGTCGCGGCGCTCTTCGCGGTTCTGGTCATCGCCGGGGTGGTGACGGGGACCGGGGCGGTGGTGCTCGGCGTTCTGGCGGTAGTCCTCGCCGTCACCGGGGTCACCCGGTCCTGTCCCCTCTACATCCCGCTGAACATCGATACGTCGGAAAAGGAATAGGGGGCCTGCCCGGACGATCCGCCCGGGCCATCGGCCCGGAACGGCAACCGTGGCCGGGCGCCGCCGCTCCGAATCGTCGGGCGCCGTCCTGTGTCCCGCTAGGGCCGCTTTCCTTCCACCGTCACCAGAAATGCGTACTTCCCCCGGTCTCCGATGAAGCTGAAGCGGATGGCGGAGGTCTCGTCGGGCATCTGCCATTCGGCGCTGAGGACTTCGTAGCCTTCGTGGGGGGATTTCGACGGGTCGGTGAAACCGGTGATTCCCCGGGTTTTCCGGTCCGGTTCGCCGTGGAGCAGCCGGTACTCGTCGATCAGGGATTCCGCCGCGTCGCGAAAACGATGGAAATTCTCCCGGGAGATCTCCTCTTCGTAGGCATTGAAGACATGCCAGGCGAGTTTTTTTTCCCGGAACGCGAAGGTCCGCTCCCCCGAAAGGCCGCCCAGGGTCTCTTTTCGACGGTACTCGCAGTAACTGCTGAGTTCCGCCTCGGGATACAAGGTTCTGAAGGCTTTCGGCGTCATGCCCGTCCTGATCCGGGCCTCCGCGACCCCTTCCGTATCGTCGGTGCAGGAAAGGACCGACAGCGCCGTCAGCAGTAAGATGAAGAGGACCGCAGCCGTTGCCGGTGGGACACCGGGAACGGTTTTCGTTGTTCGCATCGTCACGGGTGTTTCGTCCTGAGTGTGAGTTCCGTCCCAAAATAGAGGGATCGGCGGCGCCTGTCAAGCGGAGGACAAAGCCTGCTATAATAGACCCATGGGACTCCTCATTGTATACACGGGAAACGGGAAGGGAAAGACCACCGCCGCCCTGGGGCAGGTATTCCGGGCCCTGGGTCATGGATGGACGGCCTGCTTTCTGCAATTCATCAAGGGAGACCGGAATACCGGCGAAGCTCTCTTTGCCCGGGGCCTCTCGGAGCTTCTGGTGTTCGAGACTCTGGGACGGGGTTTCGTCCTGCCCGATCGAGATTCGGGGAAAGACCGGGACGCGGCTCTGGCGGCCTGGGATCGGGCCAGGGAGGCGGTCCTGTCGGGCCGGCACCGCCTGGTGGTGCTGGACGAGCTGACCTATCTCTTCAGATACCGCTTCCTGGATGTTCATGAGGCGCTGCGGGTTTTCCGGGAGCGGCCGGACCATGTCCATCTGGTGGTGACCGGCAGAGGCGCGCCGGAGGAGCTTGTCGCGGCCGCCGATCTGGTGACCCGGATGGAGGAGGTGAAGCATCCCCTGGCTTCGGGAACGAAGGCTCAGGAGGGTATAGAATTCTGATTTCTTCTATGGAATAAATATCATGAAATTCCTATACTAAACGCGTTTCCCATGGCATCGAAAAAGCGTGACGATTTCGGAAAAACCATCTTTCCCGCCGGACTCCTTCTGGAAGACTCCCCTTGCCTGGTGGTGGGAGGAGGCCGGGTCGGGGCGGCAAAACTCCTGAATCTGCTGGAGGCCGGCGCCCGGGTGACGGTCCTTTGCCCCGAACTGGGGGAGGAGGCCGCCCGCCTGGTGGGGGAGCGAAAGGCCCGGCATCTGCGCAAGGTCTTCGCCCCCGGGGACACGGAGGGCTTCTCCCTGGTCTACGCCGCCACCTCCGACGGGGAAGTCAACCGGGAAATCCTCCGGGAGTGCCGCGCCGCGGGCCGTCTGGTCTGCGCCGTGGACGGGAACTGGCCGGAGGGGAGCTTCGTCACCCCTGCGGTCATCCGTCGGGGCAACATCACCGTATCGGTCTCCTCCGGGGGCCGGTCCTGCCGGCGGTCCAAACTGGTGAAGGAGAACATCGCCCGGCACCTTCAGGCGCTGGAAACGGCGGATCTCCTGGTTTTCGGCGTCAGCCATCGGGAACTGAGCCTGGAAAAGCGGGAATCCCTGCATTTCGATGCCCAGGGGACGGAGGCGGTGGAGAGGAGGCTCTCCCGGATCTGGGGGATCCATGAATTCCTGCTCCTGACAACCTGCAACAGGACCGAACTCTGGGCCGTGGCGGGACCAGACCCGGCGATTCGTGATCTCCTCCCGGGGATACTGGGGATGGAGGGGCTTTCCGAGACCGAAGGATACCTGAAAACGGGGTTTCCGGCCTTCCATCACAGCGCCCTCCTCAGCGCGGGGCTTTTCTCCCAGACCCCCGGGGAGAACCACATCGTGGCGCAGATAAAAGACGCCCTGGCCGGCGCGGTCCGGAGGGGCTCCGCGGGACCCGTCATGCAGGATTGGGTTTCCAGGGCGCTGCACGTTTCCAAACACATCCGGTCCGCGTCGCTCCCCATCCTGAAGGGCTTCGAGATCGAGGATCTGGTCTTCGATTACGCCCGGGAAGCCCTGGGGGGGCTTCCGGAGGAGGCGCTGGTGGTGGGCGCCGGGGAGATCGGACGCGCCGTTGCGCTCGCCGCGGAGAAGCGGGGCCTCTCCTGTTTGTGGTGCTACCACCGCAACCCCCCGGACCCGCAGGCCCTGGGGCTGCGCCGGACCCGGCTTCTGCCCTTCAGCGGAATGGCCGGGGCGGCTGCGGCGGCGGACCTGGCGGTTTTCGCCACCGCAAGCAGGGAGCCGATTCTGGGGGAGGAGCATGCAGCTCTCTTCGAAAAAGGCGGAGAGAACGCCTGCGGCGTCCGGGGGCTCATCCTGGACCTGTCGCTGCCCCGGAACGTGGACCCGGCGCTGAAAAAACTGGTTCCGGGTTTGCTCACCGCCGATCTGGACGACCTGAAGCACTGGTACCGCCGCCGGCTCGCGGATATGGATGCCATCCTCGGTCTGGCGGACGCCATTGTCGGGGAACACGAGGACGACTATGTCAGAATCATCGAGAGTTTTCAGGGCGGGAACCCGGGGCAGTAGGCTCGCGCTGATCCAGACCCGGGAGGCCCTGGACCGAATTGCGGCGCTGGTGAACTCCGCGGCGCCGGGAAGCCTGGCCTTCCGGCTGGAGGTCTTTTCCAGTCCCGGGGATCGGGACCGGGACCGGGATCTGGCATCCAGCCCCGAGGATTTTTTCAGCCGGGATCTGGACGAGGCCGTCCGGGAAGGCCGGATCGACCTGGCGGTCCATTCCGCCAAGGATATCCCGGAGGAGCCCGGGGAGGGGCTGGATTTCGTCTGGCTTCCCTGGCGGGAGGACCGGAGGGACGTTCTGATCTGCCGCCGGGGTGAAGGGCCGGAGAAGCTGCCTCCCGGAGCCCGGGTCGGGGTGAGTTCCCCCCGGAGGATCGAGTACTGCCGCCGCTTTTTTCCCGCCTCCGTCCCCCTGTCCATCCGCGGGAATGTGGAGGAGAGGGTCGGCCAGCTGGACCGGGGCGATTACGACATGATAATCCTCGCCGCCGCGGGGCTGAACCGCCTCGGGCTGGGGGACCGGATAACCCGGCTCATCCCCGAATCGGAGCTCCGGCCCCCGGAGGCCCAGGGGGCTCTGGCCCTGACCTTCCGCCTCGGGGACCCGGCCCTTCGGGAACTCCGGAAGCTCTTCGTCACGCCTGTTGTCTTCGCCGGGGCCGGGATCTCCCGGGGAGACCTGACGGAGGATGTGCGGGACGCCCTTTCCCGCTGCGAAGTCTGTCTGCACGACGCGCTGCTGGATCCCGGGGCGCTGCGCTTTCTTCCCCCCGGGGCGGAGGTCCTTCCGGTGGGCAAGAGGTCCGGGAGCCACTCGCTGCAGCAGGAGGAGATCAGCGCCCTCATCCGCCGTCATGCCCGGCGGGGGAAGCGGGTGCTCCGGCTGAAGGGGGGAGACCCGGGGATCTTCGGCCGCCTGGCGGAGGAGGTCCGGGCCGTGGAAGACCTGTCCCTGCCCTACCGGGTCCTGCCGGGACTGAGTTCCTTCCAGGCGGCGGCCCGGTGGGGGATTCTGCCCACCAGCCGGGGCCTTTCCCGGGGTTTCACGGTGATCACTCCCCGGGGGGACGGAGGAGAGGAGGCCCCCATCGGGAGGGACGCCCGGGCGGAGGCGCCTGTTTTCATCTACATGGGGACGGAGAGGGCGGAGGAGATCCGGCGGACCCTGGCCGCCGAGGGGCGGCCGCCGGAGGAGCCCGCGGCGGTCCTTTTCGGGATCGGGAGCCCCGGGGCGGCCCCCATCAGAACCAGTCTGGCGGGCATCCCCGAGGCGGTCCGCTCCGCCCGGGAGGCGGCCGGCGACGGAGCTGTCCCCCCGGGCCTCATCGTGGTGGGGGCCGCCGCGGCGGGGAGCTGGACCAACCACGGCCTTCTGGCGGGAAAGAGGGTCCTCCTCACCGCCGGGGGGGCCGTCCGGGACAAGGCGGAGGAGGCGGTCAGGGACGCGGGAGGAACACCGGTCCCGCTGCCCCTCATCGATCTGGTCCGGGAGGAGGACCTCTCCTGGGCGCGGGATCTGCGGAGCCGGGACTGGATCGTTCTGACATCCCCCGCTGCGGCGGGGTTCTTTCTGGAGACTCTGCGGGAGCTTCGGGTGGATCTGCGGGGTCTTCCCCGGATCATGACCCCCGGCCGGGAGACCGCTCGGGCGCTGGAGGATGCGGGAATCTACGCCGACCTCCTGCCGGAGAAGGATTTCGGCGCGGATGGGATGCTGAAGGCCGCGGGGGAAAGGGACGACCCCGGGAAAGACGAGACCCGGGATGGCGGCGCCGCCCGTGGCGCCGGAGGTCTCCCGGAAAAGGGAGTCCTTCCGGAGGCAACCGGCGCGCCGGGATCTGCGCCGGAGGACTCCGGCGCGACGCCGGGACATGGGCATGGGGACGGGGATGCGGACAGGCGCCTCTCCCGGGCCTTCGCCGGAAAGCGGGTGCTCCGTCTCCGCTCCGACCGGGCCTCCCTCCGGGTGACCCTCGCCCTGCGGGCCGCGGGGGCCGAGGTGGAGGACCGCGTCCTGTACCGGAATGTGGCGCTGCGGCCGGAGAAGCTGCCGGATTTCGACGCGGCGTTCTTCGCCAGCGCTTCGGCGGTCCAGGCCTTCGCGTCGGTCTGGGGGATCTCCGCCCTGGCGGGACGGGAAATCCTGGCCATCGGGAAACCCACCGAAGCGGCCCTTCTGGCCCTGGGTGCGCCGGGGGTTCTGGTGAGCCCCGAGGCCGCCGCCCGGGGCGCCGTAGCCTTCCTCGCCGCCCGGGAACTGGGCCGGAGGCTGGGCGGAACAAACTGAAAGCCGCCCGCCCCCGGGAGGGTGAGCTTGGCAAAAGGCCGGAAACGGCTACAATAAAAAAAACGAGGAGACCAGACATGGAGGGATTTCCCCTTGTCCGTATGCGGAGACTGCGGCGGAGCCCGCAGATCCGGAAGATGCTCGACCTTCCCCTGCCGGGGCCGGAAAAATTCCTCTGGCCCGTTTTCGTCATCCCGGGCAGGAGGAAGCGGGTCCCCATCGACGCCATGCCCGGCCAGGACCGGCTCTCGAGGGACGAACTGCTCCGGGACCTGGAGGGGGTGGCGAGGATGGGGGTGGGGGGCATCCTGATCTTCGGGGTCCCCGGGGATGAAGGGAAGGACCCGGCGGGGTCCGGGGCCTTCCGGGCCGACGGAGTGGTGCAGAAAACCTGCCGGGAGGTGAAGAAGAACTTTCCCGACCTCATCGTCGCCACCGATGTCTGCCTCTGCGCCTACACCGATCACGGCCACTGCGGCCCCCTGGCCCCGGGGGGGGATGTGGACAACGACAGGGCGCTGGACCTGCTGGCGAAAACCGCCGTGTCCCACGCCGAGAGCGAAGCGGACTGGGTCGCCCCCAGCGCCATGATGGACGGCCAGGTGCAGGCCATCCGCCGGGCCCTGGACGCCCGGGGCTTCACCCAGACCCTGCTGATGAGTTATTCCACCAAGTTCGCCTCCGCCATGTACGGGCCCTTCCGGGAGGCGGAGGACTCCGCCCCCGGCGCCGGGGATCGGAAGGGCTACCAGGCCTCCTATGGGGACCTGAACCAGGCCCTACGGGAATCCCGGCTGGACGAGGGGGAAGGGGCTGACATCCTGATGGTGAAGCCCTCCCTCTTTTACCTGGACATCATCGCCCGGCTCCGGGACAGGACTCTCCTCCCCCTGGCGGCCTATAACGTCTCCGGGGAGTACTCCATGCTCCACGCCGCCGCCCAACGGGGCTGGGGCGATCTGACGGGGATGGTGCGGGAGAGCGTCACCGCTCTGGCCCGGGCGGGAACGGACATTTTCATATCCTATTGGGCGAAGAACTACCACACCTATTTCGGAGGCGCCGCATGAGCACGTCGGACCATCTGTTTGAAAGGGCCTGCAGGGTGATCCCCGGGGGGGTCAACAGCCCGGTCCGGGCCTTCAAGGCCGTGGGGGGGCGCCCGGTCTACATGCAAAGCGCCGAGGGCTGCCGGCTCACCACCGCGGACGGACGGGAACTGATTGATTTTGTCAATTCCTGGGGACCCCTGATCCTGGGTCACGCCGATGCGGATGTGGTGGCGGCGGTCCGGGAGGCGGCGGGGAAGGGAACCAGCTACGGGGCCAACCACGAGGGAGAGGTCCGGCTGGCGGAACTCCTGACGTCGCTGATTCCCGCCATGGACATGGTGCGGCTGGTCAACAGCGGCACCGAGGCCACCATGACCGCCCTGCGGCTGGCCCGGGGTCACACCGGGCGGAACAGGATCGTCAAATTCGACGGCTGCTACCACGGCCACGCGGACTATCTCCTGGTCTCCGCCGGGAGCGGTCTTCTCACCGGGGGCATCGGCTCCTCCGCGGGAGTCCCCGCCGACGCGGTGCGGGACGTTTTCGTCCTGCCCTACAACGACGACGCCGCGGCCCGGGAACTCTTCTCCGCCCGGGGCGGAGAGATCGCGGCGGTGATCGTGGAGCCCCTGGCGGGAAACATGGGGCTGGTGGAGCCGGCCCCGGGCTTCCTGAAAACCCTCCGGAACCTCTGCTCCCGGTCCGGGTCGCTGCTGATTTTCGACGAGGTGATCACCGGGTTTCGGACCGGGCTGTCCGCCTATGCCACCTTCCTGGGGATAGCCCCGGATCTCATCTGCCTGGGGAAGATCATCGGAGGGGGTCTTCCCATCGGGGCGGTGGGGGGGAGCCGGAAGATCATGGAGGAGCTGGCGCCGCTGGGCCGGGTCTACCAGGCCGGG
>JAKQWJ010000098.1 GCA_029562045.1 Spirochaetota bacterium
AAGGCCTCCGCCTCCCCGCCGGCGACCTCGAAGCAGCCCATGTGGCCGATGTCGAAAATGCCCGCCGACCGCCGCACCAGGTGATGCTCCTCGATGGCGCCGGTGGGGTACTGGATCGGCATCTCCCAGCCCGCGAAGGGCGCCATTCTGGCCCCCGCCTCCCTGTGCCAGTCGTACAGGGCCGTTCTTTTCAGCTCCTCCATCCCGTCCTCCCGCCCCAATTTATTACGGGCGGGGGAAAAAGAAAAGAGGCCCGCTTGTCCGCCCCCCCATTGTGGTTTACACTCCAGGGCATGGCAGTCTTCGGAAAGGAATGGAAGCCCCGGGAGGAAGTCCTCGTCGCCGACGGGGCCTGGGGCACGGAGTTTCTCACACTGGGCCTCTCCCCGGGGGATGCCCCGGAGGGGTGGAACCTGAGCCGCCCCCGGGAGGTCAGGGGCATCGCGGAACGATACCTCGTCGCGGGGGCGCAGATCGTTCTCACCAACACCTTCGGGGGCAACCGGTTTCAGCTGGAGCGGCACGGCCTGGCGGACCGGGTCCGGGAGATCAACCGGATCGGCGCGGAGCTCACGGCCCAGGCCGTTCAGGCCGCCGGGGCCCTGCGGACCCGGGCCTCCGGGGCCGGTTCGCCCGGATCCGCGGAGGCCGCGGCCGGCTCCTCCGGCTCCTCCGGCTCCTCCGGCTTCGGCGGCTTCGCCGACTCCGCCGACTCCGCCGGCTTCGCCGGCGCCATCACCGCCGGCGACATCGGCCCGTCGGGGAAGCTCCTGTTCATGGAGGAGGTGGGCCGGGAGGAGCTTTTCGAGGCCTTCGCCGAGCAGGCCCGGGCCCTGAAGGAGGGAGGGGCCCAATGGCTCGTGGTGGAAACCATGACCGACCGGGACGAGATGGAACTGGCCGTCCGGGCGGCGGCGGCCACGGGGCTTCCCGTGGTGGCCTCCATGACCTACGAGAAGGGGCCCGCGGGTTACAGGACCATGATGGGCCACAGCCCCGAGGACTGCGTGGCCGCCGCCGAGGCCGCCGGGGCCTCCCTCATCGGGGCCAACTGCGGCGCCGGGGTGGACACCTATGTGGAGCTGGCGGCGATCCTGCGAAAACTCACCACCCGGCCGCTGTGGATCAAGGCCAACGCGGGGCTCCCGGAACTGGTGGACGGCGTGACCCGTTACCGGATGAGCGCCCGGGTCTACGCCTCCCACATCCCCGCCCTCCTGGAGGCGGGGGTCGATGTGGTGGGAGGCTGCTGCGGAACCACCCCGGAGTTCGTGGAAAAAATACGGGCCATCGTGGACCGGTGGAACGCCGGGAAAAAATAATCCCACGGTTCTCCGCAAATTTTCCACAAGTTATCCACAATGGTGGAAACCGGGTATTTTCCGTCCATTGCGGCAATTAGCCCGACAGGAGGGCCGATTTCCCGGTTTTCCCCCGCCCCTGCGCCGATTTCAGTCTTTTTTCCCCGACCGAATGGGGAGAAACGAAGCGGAACGGGGGTCGCGAAGCGTATTGAGTACTACACAAAATTGAAGAGATGATTCCGCGGAAAACGATGGAATTTTCTGCACAAGTTATCCACAATCGGCTGTTCCCGGCGTGGTTTTTGCTCAGGGGAAAAATCCCCTGCCCGTTCGACGGGGCGGACATAAAAAAAGGGCCCGCCGCAGAGGGGGGCCCTTCCATCCATTTCCCCGGGACCGAAGGCTCCGGGACGGGCTCTACCGGTCCACGCCCCGGTAATAGACCCGGACCTGTTTGTACAGGCCCTCCCCCTCGCTCTTGGTGTCCACATCCTCCAGATCGTTCAGGGTGGTGTGAATGAGCCGCCTTTCGAAGGGGTTCATGGGCTCCAGCAGTTTCGACCCCTTGCTCCTGCGGACCTGCTCGCCGGTTTTTCTGGCCAGCCGGATCAGGTTCTCCTCCCGCCGGGTCCGGTAATTCTCCGCGTCCAGAATGACCCGAACGTCCTCGTTGGTCAGCCGTCCCGCCACCACATTGGCGATGAGCTGCACCGCGTCCAGGTTTTTCCCCTTACGGCCTATGAGGATCCCCGAATGGTCCGAATCGATCCGCAGACCCAGCTTCTTCTCCTCCCGGAAGGCGACGGTGACCTTCCCGGGGAAGCCCATCTTGTCGATGACATTTTCGACGAAGTCCACCAGGGCGTGTTCGAAGTCGTTTTCCGGGGCTCTGCCGCCGCCGTCGGACTCCATATCGTCACCCATATCGTCACCCACATGAACCCGGATGATCACTCTGCCTTTCTTGAACAGAAATCCGGACTTCTGGCTTTCGACGATCTCCACATCGAACTCGTCCCGGTCCAGCCCCAGGGCTTCCACAGCCTTGTCGATGGCCTCCTTCTCGGTCTTTCCTTCGAATTCTTTTATCATGTCGTCATCCTCTTGCCCGCTTGACTTTCGCGATATAGGCCTGCTGGAAAATCGTCAGGATGTTCATGACGATCCAGTAGACCAGCAATCCCGATGGCACATCGTAGAGCACGAAAAAGAAGATCACCGGAATTCCGTAGGTCATCATTTTCATCTGGGCGTTGGTTCCCGCCCCGGGGGTCTGCATGAACTTGCCGCTGATGAGCTGGGTGGCCACGAAGAGGATCGGCAGGAGCCGCAGGTCGCTCCACCCCAGGATGGGGAGTTTGACGGGGGCGAAGTTCCAGATCGACTCGGGGGCGGAGAGGTCGGTGATCCAGGGAGGCAGGAAGACCGCGCCCCGAAGGTCGAAATGGTTGCTGAACAGCCCGTACATGGCGAAAAAGATGGGTATCTGCAGCAGCATGGGGAGGCAGCCCCCCATGGGGTTGATCCCCTCCTGCTTGTACATCGCCGCCATCTCCTGATTCATCTTCGCCGGGTTGTCCTTGTACTTTTTCTTCAGCTCCTCCAGTTTGGGGGCCAGAGTCTGCATCTTCCCCGTGGACTGGTAGCTTTTCTGGGTCAGCGGGAAGGTCACGATCTTCACGACGATGGTGACCAGGATGATCGCCACCCCCCAGTTGGGTATGACACCGTAGAACAGCCGGAGCAGGGCCTTGAGGATCGCCTCCAGCCAGCCCAGGAAAATATTGGAATCCACCACGCCGTCGAAATGCATGTTCGCCGCGCCGAAGGCGTTTTTTTCCTTGTCGTTGTACCGGGCCAGGATCTTCGGCACCTTGGGTCCGGCGAAGAACCGGTAGGAGTCGGTGTTCTTGGAGCTTTTTATCACCGGCTTGGAGATGAAGATCATCGAGGACTGGGTCAGGCCGTCCACCGGCCGGGAGGAGAAGAGCGCCTGGTAATCGGAGAAAACCGGAGCGGCCAGCACGGCGAAGTATTTCCCGCCGATGCCGATCCACCCGGCCTTCTTGTCCAGCTCCTTCTCCTTGCCGGCGGAGACCCCCATGTCCTTCCGCTTTCCGTCGATGTAGGCGAAAAACTTCCGGTAATCGTAGCGGCCGTCCAGCTTGGTGAAATCAGGACCGATCTGCGGCCCGTAGCCCAGGGTGTAGGCGATACTGTTGAAGTTCAGGGGCAGATACTGGTTCTGGGAGTTCTCCAGGACGATGTCCACCTGGATCATGTATTCCCCGGGCTTCATCGTGAATATCTTGGAAAGCCGGAATGCGGAATCCGGGTAACCGGCGATTTCGAAATCCCGGTAGAACTCCAGGCTGTGCCGGTCCCGCTCCCGGACGCGGAAAACCGCGTCCACCGGTTTCGCGTCGGGGCCGCCGAAGGCCAGGGTGAAGGCCCCGTCGTCGGAAGAGGCCGTTTTCACCATGTCCACCAGGCCGTCCCTGTCCCGGTGCTCCTTCAGCTTCAGGGAGCGCAGGACGGCGCCCCGGGTGGAAAAGACCGCCGCGAACACATCGTTCTCCAGCGCGACGTTCCGCGCCTCGGCGCCCTCGTCCTGGACGGGAACGACCATTCCCGTCACCGCCTGGGGAACCACCGCCTGCATCGGGGCGGTCTGCGTTATGGGACCCGCGGCGGGTTCGGAGGTCCGGACCTCCTCCCGGGACGGCACAGCCGGCGGCTCGGGGGCGAAGAACCTGTTCTGGATCATAAAGCCGACCGTTATGACGATCACCGAAAGAACGACGGCCAATAGGGTGTTTTTTTCCATGCCAGCTCCTGAAAAAGTGAATTACGATACCGGATCGTAGCCGCCAGCCTTCCAGGGATGGCAGCGGAGGATCCGTTTTATGCTCAGCCACGACCCCTTCGCCGGTCCGTACTTCTCGATGGCCTCCAGGGCATAGGCCGAGCAGGTCGGATGGTACCGGCAGCTGGGGGGAAGCAGGGGCGAGACCCCTTTTCGATACAGAATGATGGCCCCCCGCAGGAGGCCCGAAACGATTGTTTTACTCCCGTTGAAGAATGCCCGCTTTTTTGAGCAGCATGGAGAACTGGGAGATTCTATCTCCATGTGAATAGTCTCCTGGAAAAAGTATAAAAGCCAGGTCGAAACCCGGCCTCAGTTCGCTTTTCATGTTCCGATACACGTCCCTGCCGACCCGGCGCGCCCGGTTCCGCCCCACTGCTCCGCCGAATTTTCTCACCGGCGATATCACGATGCGATTGAAGGAAAGCCCGTTTTCGACGAAGAACAGTCTCGCTCCGGGGCAGTCCGCCTTTTTTCGGGATCCGAAGACCCGCTTCAGGGCGGCCTGCCCCCTCAGTCTTTCCCGTCTAGTAAGGCTTTTTCTCATCGGAGGCGCTGAGCTTTATCCGGCCCTTCCGCCTTCGGCGCATCAGAACGAGGCGACCGCCTTTGGTCTTCATCCTGGCTCTAAAACCGAACCTTCGGGTTCTTTTTCTTTTGCTCGGCTGGTAGGTTCGTTTCATATGAATATCTCCTGAAATTGCTTCACAAACACCAAGGGTAGGGCAGTATAACCAGGGGCTCCGTCGATGTCAACTCGGGGAATCCCCGGTCCCGGGAGGCCGGTGTTTTTCGGCTCTTTCCCGGATCCTTTCGCCCAGCCGGGCGAGGAGTTCGCGCAGATGCGGGTCTCCCATCGCCGCCCGGGGGGGAGGGGCTGCGGGCTTTTCCGGGGTCTTTCCCGGCGGCCCGGCGGTACTCTCCGGGGGAAGGCCCGAGCCGGCCACGCCTCCCGGGCCTTCTCCTCCTCCCGGGCCGGCTCCGCCGCCCGGATCCGCCCCTCCCGGGCCGGCCGCGGCGGACCGTTTCTCAGAGCGGTCCGGATCGTCGGCGCCGGCCCGCCTGGGGGGCCGGGCGGCCTGGGAGGAGCCCCCCGACGGGGCGGAAAAGCCACCCCCCGGAACCAGTCTCATCTGCAGGGACCGTATTCCCAACTCGGGAAACTTTTTTCCTATCTTTCCCAGAATCGCCTCTTCCCGCATCTGCAGCAGCTGCATCCAGCCGGGGTGGTCCACCTCCACCACCACGGCACCCCGCCGCACATCCGCCGGCCGGGTATGGGAAGCCAGGTCGTCCCCCACCATCGCCCTCCACCCGGAAAAGAGGGACACGATATTTCTCCCCTTATCCAGCCCGTAAAACGAGATGAACGAGCCCAGGAGGTCCCCCGCCTTATCCATGGCAGGAACCCTCCCCCCCGGACCGCCGGAAGCTCCGCTGCCGGGGCCCCGCCGGCGCCCTTTCATTCATTGAAAAACCCTCCCTCCCGGACCCGATAGATCAGCGTATCACCTTTCGCGTAGGCGGAGAACCTCTCGTCGGGAAGGAAGGTGAAGAAGGCCTGCCGATAGGGCGGAAAACGGGCGATGAATCTCTGTCGCCGGGGAGGGTCCATCTCCAGAAGGACATCGTCCAGAAGGATCGTCGGAAGACGCCCCGTCTGGGAAGTGAAAAAGGCGGCCTGGGCGGCTTTCAGAACCAGGGAGGCCAGCCGGATCTGACCCGTGGAGGCGGCGGCGGAAAAGTCCCGCCCCCCGAAGAGAAAGCGGAACCGGTCCCTGTGGGGACCGGAGGTGGTGGTGGAAAACTGGAAGTCCGCGTCCCGTTTTTTTTTCAATTCGTTCCGCACCTCCCCGGGGTCGGAGGAGCGCCACGACGGCAGGTACCGGATTCCCACGGGGACCTCCAGGGAGGAAACCTCCCGGTAGAGGCGGGAAAAAAAAGCGGAAAACTTTTCCGTCAGGGCCTCCCTCCGGCGGGTCATTTCGATCCCCGTGTCGATGAAGTCGCCGTCGAAGAGGTCGATCATCTCCCCGTCCCGGTTTTTCACCGCCGCGTTGCGCTGCTTCAGAAGCTTCCCGTACCGCCGCAGAGTGTCGATAAACAGGGGATCCTCCAGGCTCAGAGTCTGGTCGAAGAAGGTCCTCTGCCTCTCCGGCGCCCCGGAGATGAAGCCGATGTCCCCATGGCAGAAGACCACACAGGGGAACCTCTCCACCATCTCGCGCCGGTCCCGGAGAGTCTTTCCATCCAGGCGGATTTCCTTTTTTTTCTCCCGGACCCTTACCGCGATCTCCTGGTCCGGAAGGTCCTCCCTTCCGAAGACCCCCCCCACGGCCATTTCCGTTTCCCCATGGCGCACCACCGTATCGTCCCTCCGGGTCCGGAAGGAAGACCCGAAGCTGAGAAGGTATATCGCCTCCAGCAGATTCGTCTTTCCCTGTCCGTTCTCGCCGATGAGAAAGACCTCCGGCGCGTCCACCGCCAGTACCCCGTCCCGGATGTTGCGGAAGTTGTGGAAACGGAGGGACCGGTACCCCATGAGGCCCGGGCTACTCCAGCTGCATGGGCATAACGATGTGGAAGTACTCCCTTTCCTCGGTGGACCGAAGGGTTATGGCCTTGTTCGCCTCGGTGAACTGGATCCGTATCATAGGGTCCGTCATGACCCGGAGAGGCTCCGTGAAGTACAGGTAGTTCAGGGCGAAGATGGCGTCCTCCCCTTCGTAATTGCAGGAGATCTCCTCCCGGGCTATCCCGATGTCGCTCTCCTCGGAGCTGAGGACCATGCTGTTCCCGGTGAGGTTGATGTAGATCCTCCGGGATTTCTGCTCCACCAGCAGGGAGACCCGCTTCAGCGCTTCGATGAGGGCCTCCCGGTCCACCTGGATCTGGAACTTCTGTTCCGTGGGGATGACCCGCTGGTAGTTGGGGAACTGCCCCTCGATGAGGGCCGAGGATATTTTCTGGTTGTCGAATTTGATGAAAACGTTTTTATCCGTCACCGCCAGGGAAATGGTGCCCTCCCCGGAGGCCAGCTTCCGCACCAGGTTCAGGATCGTCGGGGGAACGATGACCGCCTGGAAGTCGGCCACGTGGTTTTCCGGCTTCTTCGCGATGTAGGAGAGTCTCCTGCCGTCGGTGGCCACCATGACGATCCCGTCGTCGGTTTTTTCCAGGTAGACCCCGTTCATGTAGTACCGGGTCTCGTCGTCGGAAACGGCGAAAACGGTCTGGGAGATCATCTCGATGATGTCTTTCTGGGAGAACTCGAAATAATCCTCCTCCTGGGCGATCTGGAGTTCGGGAAACTTGTCGGAGCCGATGGTTTTCAGCCGGAAGTCGATTTTCTTGAACAGCGGTTTGATGAGAAGGATATCGTTTTCCTTTTCGTCGAACTCGATGTCCCCCGGAGGCAGGGTCCGCAGAATGCCCAGAAGCTTGTCGCAGAAAACCGTGGTGCTTCCGGGAACGGAGACATCCACGGGGATCTTCGTTTCGAAGCTTACTTTGAGATCCGTAGCTTTTATGGTCAGGGCGCCGTTGTCCGCTTCCAGAAGAACGTTGGACAGGATGGACAGGGCGCTTTTCGAGGAAATGATTTCCTGGGCTATGGAGATTTCCTTGATCAGGGCGTCTTTTTCGCAGGTGAACTTCATCTTCTCCTCTCCTCTGTTATATGTATATATCTAGCAGTAGTTGTAATAGGCGCGGTGAGTATGTGGAAACACAGGTTAATTCTTTTATAGATAAGAAATTATTTCTTGAGTAACTCCCCGGGTTTATGAACAATCCACTCACACTTTCCCTCTCGACCCGCAGTATACACAAGTCCGAAGGTTTTATTAACATGATTTCCCTAGAATTTCGTGCTGTGCTCCTTGATGGAGCGGATCAGGTGCTGAAGGATGGGTTCCAGGGTGGGGTCCATTTTCATCTTGTTTTCTATCCGCTGGCAGGCGTACATGACCGTGGTATGGTCCCGCCCCCCGAAGTCCAGTCCCACCTCGATGGTGGAGTATTCGGTGATTTCCCGGGTGATGTACATCGCCAGCTGCCGGGGAAAGGCGATGGACTTGGTCCTTTTTTTCCCGCTGAGATCGTTGTGGGACAGTCCGAAGTAATCCGCCACCACCCGCTTTATCAGGTCGATGGTGACGTTGTTCTGCCGGGGGTTGGAGAAGATGTCCTTCAGCTGGGATTGGGCGATTTCCAGGTTGATGTTTTTGTTCACCAGTTCCGCGTAGGCCACCAGCTTGGTCAGGGCCGCTTCCAGGTCCCGGACATTGGTGGTGACGTTGTTGCAGATCAGAGCCACCACCTCCTCGGGGATGGAAATGCGGGAGTTTTCGATTTTCTTTTTCAATATGGCGTAGCGGGTCTCGTAGGAGGGGGGCTGCAGGTCCACATTGAGTCCCCGCTCGAAGCGGCTCCGGAGCCGGTCCGACAGGGCCTTGAGTTCCGACACCGGACGGTCGCAGGTAAAGACCATCTGCTTGTTGGTTTCGTACAGGGCGTTGAAGGTGTGGAAGAGCTCTTCCTGGATCCCCGTTTTGTCCTGGAGGAAGTGGATATCGTCTATCAGCAGAACGTCGGTGTTGCGGTACTTGTTCTTGAAACGGTGGGTGGTCTTGTCCCGGATGGCCAGGATGAACTCGTTGGTGAAGTTTTCCGCCGTCACGTAGACCACCTTGGAGCCTTCGAACTCCCTGAAAACCGAGTTGCCGATGGACTGGATCAGGTGGGTCTTGCC
>JAKQWJ010000100.1 GCA_029562045.1 Spirochaetota bacterium
AGAAGGCCTCGCCGATGAAGGACAGCGCCACATGGATGACCAGCCAGTAGGACCGCAGGGCCGGGATGGGCGGCAGGACCGCCGGGGGAGCCAGGGGCGAGAAAGCCAGGGCCAGCAGCGCCAGGGCGATCATCAGAGCGCCGAACTGGACGAAGCCGTTGAAGGGGATCGCCGTCTGCCGTCGGTACAGGAAGCACAGGAGGGCGATGAAGCCGGAGTAGAAAACCAGGGATTCGAAGGTGTTGGTCAGGGCCACGAAGCGGATCTCCAGGCTTCGCTGGGTGATGACGCCCAGGAGAAGCAGCGCCGCCCCCAGGGCGAGGAAGTGGGAAAGGGGGGCTTCCCGCCGGGAGGGGCGGAAGAGAAAAACCCCCTGGAAGACCGCCGCGGCGGCCAGAAGAATCAGGGCGATGGTGGTCATCGAATTCTCCTATGGGGTCATACCCCGTCCCGGATTTTCCGGTAAAAGGTCATGACCAGACCGAGCAGGATTGGAATGAAGGAGGCGAATACCGGGAGACTCCCTGGGTCGGAGACCGCCTCCAGCCCGGTGAGGTCCACGGTTACGATCTCCCGGACCTCCAGGTCCCCGACCCGGCTTCCCGCCTCCGCCCGGGTGACCCTGGGGCCTTCGGGGGAGCTCAGATGAAACACCGCCGTCGCCCCGGGGCCTTCCCCCTCGGAGGTCATGAAGAAGTAGGTGACGCCCCCCAGTTTGAGCCTCTGACCCTGGGAGAGGGGGTGGCTTCCGCCCTCCCGGTCGGTCAGGACCGCCTGCAGACGGGCGCTGTGGGACACCTGGTAGATCTTCAGGTCCCCCACCGGGAGGGGGCGGTTGACCCGGATCTCCCGGCCGGAGCGGACCGTTTTTCCCTCCCGGGACACATCGACCCGGGAGACCCAGTCCCGGGGGCGGCCGTCGGGATAGGCGATATAGGTGAAGTCGGTCAGGGTCATCAGGTAGCCGCCGGGAAGCTCCACCTTGTCCCCCACCGCCATCTCCACATAGCCCTCCTTTCTGCCGGAGAAGGAGATCACCGCCCCCACGGTCAGAATCAGGAGACCCAGGTGCAGGATGTCGGGCCCGAAGTTCCGGGGTCCCCGCCTCTTGCGCAGCTCCCGCCGGAAACGGTCCAGGGTGCAGAGGAGAAGGTTGACGAAAAACAGCAGGGCAGGCAGAAGAAACAGGATGGACGAGAAGAACCGGTCGAAACCGGTCTGCAGGATCAGGGTCGCCAGAAGCCGGGGGTAATGCCCCTCGTAGAAGGGGGTGTCCCTGCCCTGGGGGATCAGGGTGGCCAGCCCCCCCAGGATGGCCAGATAGACCAGGAGTCCCACCGCGAGGCGGACCGATTTCAGGCGCTGCATGAGCTTCATTATCGGAGGATCTTACGGGTGTGAATTCGGGCTGTCAATACCGGGTTTGCCCCATGTCCGGCTATATAACGAAAACGCTACTTTACAAGAGCCGTTCCCCGGATTATTATGAAAAAAGTTGAATCCTAAGGAGACGGCAATGAAAAACGCAGGACGCATGGGCTGGTTTTTTCTTTGTCTTTTCGCTCTGGGCGGATGGCTTCCGGCCCGGGAAGCCTGCATCGACTGCCACACCGACGAGTCGGCGATAAAGTCCCTCTTCACCCCGCCGGCGGCCGCCGGCGGCGAAGAAGGGGAGGGGTGAGCGGGCGCTCCTCCCCCGGTTCGGGCGGATGAACTGTACAAAGGTTTTCTGGTGAACAAGGACCTCCTGAAGTCGGACCCCCATCTGCAGGGGGGCTGCGTCAGCTGCCACAAGGGCAACCCCGCAGGGGCGGACAAGGCGGCGGCCCACAGGGGGATGAACCGGCGGCCGTCGGACAACCCCGATACCTGCGCCTCCTGTCACGGAGAGATCTCCGGGACCTACAAGCTTTCCCTGCACTACACCACCGCGGGCTTCCGGAACATTGTCTCCGCCCGCTTCTCCCCGGAGGAGAAGAAGACCTACGACGCCAAGGTCTTCGAACAGTCCTGCCGGAGCTGTCACGCATCCTGCGGGGACTGTCACGTCAAGAGCCCCATCATTTCCGGGGTGAACCTGGGTCTCCTGGACGGTCACCGGTTCGTCCGCAAGGATGAGGGGAAGACCTGCGCCCTCTGCCATGGGGGACGGGTGTATCCGGAGTTCACCGGCGAGTACGGCGGCCGGGCGGACGTGCATTATCAGAAGGGCATGCTCTGCACCGACTGCCACAAGGCGGAGCAGATGCATGGCGACGGAAAGGCCTATGCGAGCCGGCGGGAGGTGGCCAACAAGCCCAGCTGCATCGACTGCCACGACCCCACGGAGGGTTCCGATCAGGCCGTGGGCACCCACGCCGAACACGGCGACGGAGACTTCGTCAGCTGCTCCGCCTGCCACTCGTCGGCGGCCTACCGGAACTGCTCGGGCTGCCATCTGGGCGGGGGGGCCATGGCGACCCCGGCGATGCACCTGGGGATCAACCCCCGGAATCCCGAGCAGGTCACCACCCTGCGCCTCATCCCCACGGTGCGGGACACCTTCAAGTCCGCGGGGATCCGGCAGGCCGATTTCGACGCTCTGCCGAATTACTGGGACACGGTGCCCCACAACACCCGGAAGCGCACGGACAGGACCCGGGACTGCGATGTCTGTCATGTGGAAAAGGAGAATTTTCTCACCGAGGAAAAATTGATACCCGGCGGCTCCCAGGCGAACAAAAAGCTCATCTTCCAGATGCGCTGACCCACCCCGGCCGAAGCGGCCCGGGCCGGGACCGCTTCGGTCGGTCCGGGCCAAGTCCGGCCGACCCGGGCGGACCGGATGCCCGCTCTGACCGCCCGAACCCCGGCTGCAGCCCGGGCCCGGGAGCAGGCAGGCCCGGGTTCCTGACCGATCCGGGCCGGCTCTGCCGGTTTTGCCCGGCTTTGCCGGCTTCGCCGGCTTTGCCGGGCCCGGGGCGACTTTGACCGGCTCTGCCGGTTCTGCCGGCTTCGCCGGACCCGGGGCGACTTTGACCGGCTTTGCCGGCTCTGCCGGCTTCGCCGGCTTCGCCGGACCCGGCATGGACACAGTAAATACAGGACCGAGCCCGGGCCGGAGCGGCCCGGGCCGGGACCGAGAGAAAAAAAAGGAGATCGTTTTATGAGCAGAAAAGGAATGGCGGCGCTGCTGGTTTTTCTTGTGGGCGTCTCCGGGCTGGTCTTCGCCCGGGACATCGACCCCATCGTTTCGACGGACTGGCTGGAGAAGAACCTGTCCAACCCCAGGACCGTGGTGGTGGACATCCGCAAGGTGGAGGATTACAAGGCGGGCCATATCGCCGGAGCGGTCAACGTCATCCAGTCCGCCTGGGTGGTTTCCTCATCCACGGGCCTCCGCAACGAGGTCCCGGAAGCGGACGATCTGGGGGACCTGATCTCCGACGCAGGGATCAAGGCCGACTCCTGGGTGGTGCTGGTGGGGCCCGATTTCGGGTCCTTCGTCTGGATAACCCGGGTCGCCTGGACCCTGAAGTACGCGGGGGTGGAGAATGTGGCCATCCTGGACGGCGGCTACAGCAAATGGGAAAAGGACGGGAAACCGGTCTCCACCGACACGGTCAAGGCCAAGCCGGGCAGCTTCAAGGTGAAAGCGGACAAGGCCATCATTGCCGGAAAGGACCTGGTCGTGTCCCGGATCGGGAAGGGCGCGATTCTGGATTCCCGCGGCCCCGACGCCTATTTCGGCATCACCAAGGTGCCTTTCGTGAGCCAGTTCGGCCACATCCCCGGCGCGAAGAACCTTCCCAGCGCCTGGATCGTCGGGGCCGAAGGCCTGGCCCGAAGCAAGGCGGAGCTGGAGGCCATGGCCGGAGCCCAGTTCAAGAACAGGAACGGGGAGATCATCGTCTACTGCGACACCGGCGTCGTGGCCAGCGGCTGGTGGTTCATCCTCCACGAGATGCTGGGCTACAAGGACGTGAAGAACTACGACGGCTCGTCGGAGGAGATAACCAAGGACCCGAAGATCGTCTACGCCAGGTACGTCTGGGAATGATTCCCGGAGCGCCCCCCGACAGGGGCGGGCGACTCAAGACCGGGCGGCCCTCATGGGGCCGCCTTTTTTTTGGGTCAGTCCGCCCCCGGAGACGGGGTTTCGGTTCCCGGGACGCGGCGGCGCGGCGGGCCTTTCCTTTTCAGAATGTCGCCGTAGTGCCGGAACCGGCGCTCCAGGAGCGGAGTGATATGGGCCACCGCTTCGGTGACGCAGGGGCAGGCCAGGGAGTAATAGACCATGTTCCCCCGTTTTTCGTCCAGCAGGACCCCGGCGTTCTTCATCACCGACAGGTGTTTGGATACCGTGGAGGTGTCCGCCCCGATCATCCGGGTGAGTTCGCAGACGCAGTGGGGCTCCCGGGCCAGGGCCTCCAGGATCAGAAGGCGGGAGGGGTGGGCCAGGGCTTTCAGCACCCCGGCGACTTCCGTGAGGCGGAGCAGGTCCGCCTCCTCCGCCCCGGAGGCGGTGGTTTTTCCAGTCATGGAACGAGATTAACGCACCGGCGGGAATTTGGCAATACTGCCAAATTCCCTTTCCGCTTCTTGACAACCCGCAGGCCTGACGGTTAAATGGGGCAAAATTCGTGATGAAGGAAGGTTGCATGACCATCGCCATCTACGCCGCCGCCATTCTTCTGCTGGCGGTTTCGTTCGTGAAGGATCGGAGTAAAACCCGGATCGCCCTGAAGAAGGCCTGGAAGGCCTTCGAAAACATCCTGCCCCAGTTTCTCGGTGTCCTGGTCCTCGCCGGAATCGTCATAGCCGCTTTGGATCCGGCGACCATCTCCCGGATCATCGGCGGGGAATCGGGATGGCTGGGCACTCTGGGCGCCGCTCTGGTGGGAGCCATCACCCTGGTTCCCGGCTTTATCGCCTTCCCCATCGCGGCCCTCTTGCTGCAGAACGGCGCGGGCTACATGCAGATCGCCGCTTTCGTGTCCACCCTGATGATGGTGGGGGTCGTGACCTTTCCCGTGGAGAGGTCCTATTTCGGGACCGCCACGGCTCTGCGGCGGAACGGCATCGCCTTTGTCTTCTCCTTCCTGGTGGCGGCGGTGATCGCCTGGGTGCATACGATATGAAACCGGCGATGAAAACTCTGCTGCGCCGATACCGGTTTGCCGCCCTGACCCTGCTTGTCCTGGGGGGGCTTTTTCTTGTGGATGTGGCTCTGGCCCGGCAGGCCGTGTCGGTCACCGCCTTCAGCCTCCGGGAGATGCTGCTGGTTGTTCCCCCCATCTTCATCCTTCTGGGCCTTCTGGACGTGTGGGTGCCCCGGGAGATCATGGTCCGCTTCATGGGGGAGAAGTCCGGCGCCAAGGGTATTGTGCTGGCCTTCACCTGCGGAGCCGCCGCAGCGGGCCCCCTCTACGGAGCCTTCCCCGTGGCGGCGGTTCTGCTGAAAAAAGGAGTCTCCATCCGCAACATATTCATCCTCATCGGCGCCTGGTCCACCACGAAGATCCCCATGCTCCTCTTTGAAATGGAGTACCTGGGCCCCCGCTTCGCCCTGACCCGGCTTCTTCTGAACATCCCGGGGATCATCATCATCGCCTGGATCCTGAACCGGTCCCTCTCCCCGGCGCACCGGGAGGACCTCCTGCACCGGGCGGGGGAACTGGCGGGGAAGTGAGCGCGCCCGGGTCCGGGCCCGGGCCAGGCCCGGGCCAGGACCGGAGCGGGGAACCCGAGCCGGGCCTCCTTGACACATATTTCCTGTTTGGCTATATTGCCAAACAGGAGGTTGGCCATGAAAATCCAGATCCTCGGGGCCGGATGCGCCAAATGCGGGCTCCTGGAACGCCGGGCCCGGGAAGCGGCGGCCCTTGCGGGGGTGAATGCGGAAATCCTCAAGATCACCGACCCCGATGAGATCGTTGACATGGGCGTCCTGGTCACTCCCGCCCTGGCTGTGGACGGGGCGGTGAAAAAGGCCGGAACGGTCCCCTCGGTGGAGGAGATCATCGGTTATCTGCGGAACGGGGCGCCCGGTATGCATGAACGGTAAAGACGCTTCCCCCAACCGCTCCCTGGCCGTGATGGCGGGGGCTTTTCTCGCTGTTTACCTTCTGCCCATGGACGCTCCCCGAGTGGAGGCCGCGATCCGGGAAGCCGTCTTCCTGCTCTCCGAGTATGCCCGGGAGCATGTTCTTTTCTGTCTGGTTCCGGCCATGTTCATCTCCGGGGCCATCACGGTTTTTCTGAACCGCCAGGCGGTTGTCCGATATCTGGGACCGGCGGCGCCGAAGCTCCTGGCCTATTCAATGGCTTCGGTCTCCGGTTCCATCCTGGCAGTCTGCTCCTGCACCGTGCTGCCCCTGTTCAAGGGCATCTACAAGAAGGGCGCCGGCCTCGGTCCGGCGGTGTCTTTCCTGTATTCCGGGCCGGCCATCAATGTTCTGGCCATCGTGCTGTCCTTCAGGGTTTTCGGATGGAAGCTGGGCCTTGCCCGGATGGCGGGGGCGGTGGTTTTCGCCTTCCTCATCGGTCTGGTCATGCAGGCTTTGTTCCGTCGGGAGGACGATGAGCGCCTGGCGGACGGGAGAATGTTCCGGTATGACGGGGGTGAAGGAAAGGAGGATCTGGGTCGGATGGCGCTTCTCCTCCTGTCGCTGACGGGAATCCTCGTTTTTCTCAACTGGGCTCCGTCCCGGGGCGCCGTCCGGGCCTGGGACGTCATTTATGCGAACAAATTTCTGATAACCGCCGCCTTCGGGGCGCTTCTGGCCTTCTGCCTGGTGTTCCGGCACTCCCGGGACGAACTGCGGGACTGGGCCGGGGCCACCCGGGATATGAGCCTGCAGATACTTCCCTATCTATTCGGAGGGGTTCTGGCGGCGGGATTCCTTCTGGGCAGGCCGGGGAATGAGGCCCTGATCCCCGCTTCATGGGTGGCGGGGCTCCTGGGGGGCGATTCGCTGCGGTCCAGTTTTTTCGCTTCCGCCGCCGGAGCCTTCATGTACTTCGCCACCCTCACCGAGGTCCCCATCGTGCAGGGCCTCATGGGGAGCGGGATGGGGAAGGGGCCGGCCCTGGCCCTCCTCCTGGCGGGGCCGAGTCTGTCCCTCCCCAGCATGGTGGTTATCTACAAAGAGCTGGGATTCAGGAAAACCGCCGCCTATGTGGCGCTGGTCATAGGCCTC
>JAKQWJ010000104.1 GCA_029562045.1 Spirochaetota bacterium
CGACCCGCAGTTCCACCCCCTGGCAGAGCCCGTCCCCCAGAAGAGCCTCCAGCTGCCGGTTGGTCCTGTCCACGTAGGACCCCACCACGACGAGCCCCGGTCCGCCCCGAAGCCCCAGTTCCCCGGGGCCCAGGAGGGGCCTGTCCTGGAAGCCCCCCCGGACCTTGACGAAGCAGGCGGCGCAGCGGTAGGCGAAGCGTTTACCCGCCTTTTCCGCCTCCATCAGCGCCGCCACGGCGGTTTCGATGTCTTCGTAGCAGGCGGCGTTCAGCACGACGGGGACCCCTCCCCGGGCCCGCATCAGAATGTCCCGGGCGGCTTCGGGACCTCCGGCGCGGAGGGTCTCCAGGGACAGGGACAGAACCTCCCGGGCCTTCCATCTCCCGGAGGTCTTCTCCTCCACCCACTCCTTCAGATCGCTGTTCCGGTACCCGAAGGCGGGGTCCCGGGCGAACTCCGTCTCCCCCGCCCTGACCAGGCCGCCGGACTGCTCCACCCAGTGAACGTCCCCGATGGTGTAGCGGCCCGCCTCGAAAAGGGCGGGAGCCAGGATGACTCCGTCCGCCTCCCGGCCCAGCCCCGACAGGAGGGCGTCCACCTCTCCGGGGTAATGCCCCCGCAGGGTGCTGTCACTCCGGGAGGCGATGAGGATCCTCGTGTCCGTTCCCTCCGCGGCGGCGCGCAGGTTCCTGCCCAGCTCCAGAGAGAGGCGGGTCATCTCCTCCGGGGGGAGGGCCCGGGAGTTGGTGGAAACATAGAAGACCGCGTCGTCCCGGGCCAGGGCGGCGGACAGGGTGGGGACGGACCAGTCCATGTAGACCCGGATTCCGTGCACCGTCTGGGTGCCCGTGGGGTCGTCGTCCACCACCACCAGTCTGCTTCGGGTTTTTTCCAGTTCCCGCCGGATTTCATCCCGGCGGGGCAGGCCCGTCCGGGGAGGCGGGGCGCCCGCGAGCATGCGGGAAAGAGTCATCGGACACCTCCTGTTTACAGATCGCTCATCATGGGGATCCACATGACCAGATTGGGGGAGAGGCTTATGATGAAAAGGACCACCACATAGACCAGCACATGGGGCAGCACGTATCGGGCGAGGACGAGAAAATCGATCTTCGCCATACCGCTGCCCACGTCCAGAACGTTTCCCACCGGCGGGGTCAGAAGCCCGATGCAGAGGCCGTACACCATGACGATGCCGAAAAACACCGGGTCGATGCCCATCTGGATGATGGTGGGAAGCAGGATGGGGGTCAGGATCGTGATGGCCGGGGCCACGTCCATGACGCAGCCCAGAAGGAGGATCAGGAGGTTCACCGCGAAAAGAACCGCCACCCGGTCGGTGGTGGCCGCGAGGATCAGGGCCTTCAGCCGGGGGGGAATTCCCGCGACGGTGCCGATGTAGGAAACCGCGGTGGCGGTGGCCAGTATCAGCATGACCACCGCGGTGGAGCGGGCGGCCTTGACGAAAATGACCTTCATGTGGCGGAGAGAGATGCGCCGGTACACCAGCATCGAGGCGGCCAGGGCGTAGAGGACGGCCAGCGCCCCCGCCTCGGTGGGGGAAAATTTTTCGCTCAGAATGGCGCCGAAAATGATGAAGGGAAGGATCAGCGACGGAAGGGCGTCCCTGAGGTAGTAGAGCTTTTTCTTCAGAGGCTCCCGGGGGTGGCCGGTCGGGATCCCGCCTCCGGAGACGACCCGCCAGCTGAGGAAGAGGAGA
>JAKQWJ010000105.1 GCA_029562045.1 Spirochaetota bacterium
GACCCCCAGGTCCACCGGAAGACCGGCCATGACCCGGTCGGCGATGTCCCGGAGGACCCCGTACCGGGGCTCCACCGCGTAGTTCAACCGGAAAATCAGGACCGGGGTCCCGTTTTTCCGGCTGTAATACTGAAACACCCTCTCCCTGCCCAGGGCGGACTGGGCGTACTCACCCGTGGGCCGGGGTTCGTCCCCCTCCCGGCTGCCCCCGCCGGAGGGGGGTTCAAAATCGTATACACAGCCGGTGGAGTAGACCACGGTACGGCTTCGGGGAAAGCGCTCCGCGGCGAAGACCGGCGCCACGGTGTTCATGGCCCAGGTCTGCTCCTCCGCCCCGCCGGTTCCGAACTTCTTTCCCGCCATGAAGATAAGGTTCGCCGCGTCGGGGAGCTTCTCCACCGACCCGCGGTCCAGAAGATCGCAGGCCACCGTTTCCACCCCCGACTCTTCCAGCTTCCGCCGGCTCCCGGGGTCGCTGAACCGGGCGACGCCGATGACTTTTTTCCGCAGCCCCGCGGCCCGGCAGGCCCGGGCGGCCGCGGCGGCCAGAGTGACACCCACCTTCCCGGCCACCCCGAGAACGAGGATGTCCCCTTCCAGCCTCCCCATGGCGGCGACCGCTTCCGGGTCCGGTTCGGAGAGCAGGGTTTCCAGCTCCTCCTCGGTTTTTGGGGGGGTGATTTTTCGGCTCATCCAGGTCCTCCCTGCGTCCCGGCCTCGGGGCGGTTTTTTTTCGAGTATTCCCGGAAATTCGGCGCCGGTCAAGGCGGGAAATATTTACATTCCCCCCCTTAGTGTACTATTATTTTTCGGCCGGCCGGAGTACGGCACCGGCCAGGGAGAAACACATGAACGCACGGAAGACAGCGGTTATCGCCATCGGCGGGAATTCCCTCATCAGGAACGGACAGCGGGTGGATGCGGAGAGCCAGTACCAGGCGGCGCGGGAAACCTGCCTGCACATCGCGGACCTGATCCGGCAGGGCTGGGAGGTGGCCATCGGCCACGGCAACGGCCCCCAGGTGGGCTTCAATCTGCGGCGCTCCGAGATCGCCGCCCGGACGGAAGGGATGTACGAGGTGCCCCTGGATGTCTGCGGCGCCGACAGCCAGGGATTCATCGGCTACACCCTGCAGCAGAACCTCCAGAACATCCTGTCAGCGGAAGGAATCGACAAAAAGGTGGCCACCGTCATCACCCAGGTCCGGGTTGACCGGGAGGACCGGGCCTTCCAGAACCCCACCAAGCCCATCGGGAGCTTCATGGATGCCGCCGAGGCCGAGCGGCGCCGGAAGGAACTGAACTGGACCGTGGTGGAGGACTCGGGCCGGGGCTTCCGGCGGGTGGTGGCCTCCCCGGAGCCCAGGAAAATCCTGGAACTGGAAACCATCAGGACCCTTCTGGATGCGGGAATCGTGACCATAACCGTGGGGGGAGGCGGCATCCCGGTGACGGATTCCGGAGACGGCGGCCACCGGGGCATCGCCGCGGTGATCGACAAGGACCTCTCCTCCTCCCTCCTGGCCCGGGCCATCGGGGCCGAACTCTTCATCATATCCACCGCCGTGGAGAAGGTGGCCCTGCGCTTCGGAAAGCCCGACCAGAGGTGGCTGGACCGGATGACCCTGAAAGAGGCGGAAGACTACCTCGCCCAGGGCGGGCACTTCGCCTCCGGCTCCATGGCGCCCAAGATCCAGGCCGTCATCGCCTACCTTCGGGAAATCCCCCGGGGCAGGGCCCTGATAACCAACCCGGAGAATCTGGACCGGGCCATGCGCGGGGAGACGGGGACCTGGATAGTGCGGGGCTGATTGCCGGTTTCTTCCGGACCCTGGTTCGCGCGGAAACTCATCGGATGGCTGGCGGGAGTCATCCGATGACTGCCGCCAGGATCGGCTCCGGCGGGCCGGGGCGCAAACGGCCGGGAAAGTTCGACGGCTTTCCCGAATAGAGAATCACGATAGATGCTCAGGAGGATCATTCCGAACCCACGGGGCCCGAAGCGGCCGGAACGCAGTCCTCATGGCCGCAGATGCGGCGGCACGGGCGGCTCTCAGGTAAGGGCCGGCGGCCTTCTTTTTTATGGGATATCCAGGGCCGGCGGGTCCCCGGGCCGGGGGATGACAGCCCATTCCAGCTCGTCCAGCTCCGACTGGGCGATCTGATCCAGGGGAAGGCGGAAGTAGCGGCCCCGGGCCTCCACCGCGGCGCTCCCGTCGGAGAGGAGGATCTCCCCGGTCCCCTCGAAGAAGCGGCCGCCGTCCCTGGTGATCCGCGCCACCGCCCGCAGTTCCTCCCCCACCGGGACGGGCTTCCGATACTTCACCGACAGCTCCACCGTCACACCCCAGACCTCGTCGACGGCGGAGTCGTTGATGGCCCGCCCGATGAGTTCATCCACCACCGCCGCGGCGATGCCGCCGTGCAGCCGCCCGGGATAACCCTGATGCTCCTCCCGGGGGGTGAAGACCGCCGCCAGTTCCCCCCCTTCCAGCTTGTAAAAGGAAGCCTTCAGGCCCATGGCGTTTTTCAGGCCGCAGATGAAGCACATCCGGGAGTTGGCCTGTTTCCCGACGACCCGGCGCTTCATTTCTTCGCCCTCTCCGCGATCCGCTCCCGGGCGAACCGGGCGACATACTCCAGAGCGATGATGAGGCTCTCCGGATTGGCCGTCCCCTTCCCCGCCTTGCCGAAGGCGGTGCCGTGGTCCACCGAGGCACGGATGATGGGAAGCCCCAGGGTCACGTTGATCCCGCTGACGGAGTTCCACTTCTTCTCTTTCTCGTTCCAGGTGAACCCCACCACCTTCAGCGGAATGTGCCCCTGGTCGTGATACATGGCCACCACGATGTCGTACCAGCCCCCCCGGGCCTTGGAGAAAAGAGTGTCCGCCGGGACGGGCCCGTCGGCGTCGATGCCCATTCCCATGGCCTCCTCCACCGCCGGCCGGATCTCCCTCTCCTCCTCCCAGCCGAAGAGGCCCCCGTCCCCGGCGTGGGGGTTCAGGCCCGCCACTCCGATCCGGGGCTTTTCGATGCCGAAGCTCTTCATCCCCTGATGGGCCAGTTTGATCACCGCCAGGACCCGGTCCTTCTTTACCAGATCGCAGGCCTGCCGCAGGGAGCAGTGGGTGGTCACATGCACCACCCGGAGAGAACCCTCGGCGAGCATCATGGTGTAATCCCGGGTATGGGTGAAGTGGGCGTAGATCTCCGTGTGCCCCGTGAAATGGTGTCCCGCCTTGTTCATGGATTCCTTGTTGATGGGGCCGGTGACGGTGGCGTCGATCTCGTCGGCAAGAGCGAGTTCGATGGAAGACGCGGAAGTGACCCGCGACGATTGCAACCGTCCGCAGACGACGCTGGCC
>JAKQWJ010000114.1 GCA_029562045.1 Spirochaetota bacterium
CCACCAGGGCCAGCACCGTGACGATCATGTCGGTCTTGGTGTACTGGCGGGTGGCGGACACGATGCCGAAGGGGATGGAAATCAGGATGGCCATCAGCAGGGCCACCGACGCCAGCAGCGCCGTGTTGGGAAAGCGTTCCAGGATCGTTCCGAAGACGGGGCGGTTGGAGACGTAGGACCTGCCCAGGTCCAGCCGGAACAGTCCCTTGTAGTCGAAGGAGTCCCCCGGCCCGTCGTAGCCGAACAGGAAATGAACGTACTGCACGACGAAGGGGCGGTCCAGCCCCATGGCGTTTTTCAGCGCCGCCACATCCGCGTCCGACGCGTCCTGGGGCAGGAGGAGCCGGGCCGGGTCTCCGGGGGAGATGTATGTCAGGGTGAAGACGATGAAGGTCACCCCCAGAATGACGGGAACGAGCTGGATGACCCGCCGGAAAATGTACCTCAGCATGCTTGGGTCCTTGAAAAGCGGCGGGGGGAGCGCCCCCCCGCCGGAAAAGTCGTTATTTGGAGATGACCTTGGAGGCGTTGGCCAGCCGGAAGGATCCGGAGGGGGCAATCTCCACCCCCTGGATGTCGGACTGGCTCGCCGAAATCCCCATGATGGCCACCAGCGGAACCCGGGGAAGGTCTTTCAGGATTTCCTTCTGGGCGTTCTGGTAGGCCTGGTGCCTTTCGGGGCCGTTGGGCAGGGAGTTGCCCTTTTCGATCCAGACCTGGGCCGCCTGGGAGTAGTACTTGGTGTCGTGGAGCAGCGAGGTGTTGAAGCCGTCGAAGGCCACGAAGATGTAGTAGCTGTCGTCGGTCTGCGTCCAGTTGACCAGGAGGTCCCATACCTTGGGATCGGCGTTCCGCCGCCGGGTGGCCAGTTCCGACAGGGCCACCTGTTCGATGGAGATGAGGTCCACCCCCAGGGCTTTCTTCACCTGGTCCTTCACCACCAGGGCTTCCTTGACGTAGACGCTGCCGGACAGGGCGGTGCACTTCAGCGATTCCGGCTGCTTGAAGGAGGCGGGCAGCCCCGCGAAGAGTGCCCGGGCCTTTTCCGGATTGTAGTAACCCGTTTCCTTGTTGCCCTCCTCGATGCGGGTGCCCTTGGGGTCCTCGATCTTGCCGAAGGGCAGGGTCTCCACATACTGCAGCGGAACGATGCCCCGTTTATCCATGATGTCCGGGCTGTTGACGATGTCCGAGGGATTGATGGAGTAGAGAATGGCCATCCGGAGCTTGGCGGAATTGGACGAAAGGTCGTAGACCCCGTCCAGGTCCGGGGACCCGTCCTTGTTCACCTGCCCCACCTTGGGGGACTTCATGTTGAAGCCCAGGTAGTGGTAGCCGAAGTAGCCCTTGGTGGTCAGGATCTTTCCTCCCTGTTTCTCGATCTCCCGGGCGTCCAGGGGCACCACGTTCATGATCAAGTCCACCTCCTTGTTCAGGAAGGCGGTTTTCAGGGCCGAGGGGTCCTTGATGGTCTTGAACACCATCCTGTCGGCGTTGCTCTTCAGGTTCGGGTCGAAGTACTCCTTGTTGCGCACCAGGGTCACGTTGTCCCCCTGGCTCCAGGAGCTGAACTTGAAGGGCCCCGTTCCCACCGCCCAGGTGACGCCGTAATCGTTGATGGTGCCGTCGGCGGCGGCCTTCTCCATGGTCTCCTTGTCCACGATGGAGGCCCCCAGCCACGAGAGCTGGTTGACCTGGGATCCGAACGAGGAGGGAGTGTAGTGGGGAGTCCGGGCGTCGAAGCTTTTCAGGTCCGCGTCCTTCATTCCCGCCGGGGCCTTGGCGGGGTCGAACCGGCCGGTGCGGAACGAGATGGTGTAGTCGTCCACCTTCTTGACGTCGTACATCATGGCGTAGATGGATTTCATCTGGGACTTCTCGTGGAAGGCCCCCCGGTTGAAGGAGTAGAGCACGTCGTCGGCGTTCAGGGAAGCCCCGTTATGGAACTTCACCCCCTGCCGGATGGTGATGGTGTACTTGGTCCCGTTCTCCTCGATCTTCGGCAGATCCGTGGCCAGGTCGGTGATGATCTTGCCGTCGGCGGTGAGCTCGTAGAGCCGGTTGTAGATGATGAGGTTCAGGTTGTGGGTGGGGGTGTCGCTGTACATGGGCGGGTCCAGAATGACCGGGTCCGTCCCCTGTCCCACCACGATGACCACCTCCTGGGGTCCCTTGGGGCCGCCGCAGGAAACCAGGGCGGCCAGCACGATCAATACGACGAATATTTTCCGCATTGAATGCCTCCTTTTCGTATGCTACACTGGATTATAGGATTTCGGAGCGGGTTCGTAAAGCGGGAACCCTTGAACCACCATCACGTCCTGCGGCCCGGCGGAGGTTTTCCATGAGCAAGGATCTTGTCATTCGGACCATCGAAGAGAAAAAGGGGGATTTCATCCGCATCGCCGGAGAGATCTGGCGGAACCCGGAGCTTTCCTACCAGGAGAAGGAATCCTCGGCTTTGCAGAAAGAGTACCTCCGGAGCGCGGGTTTCCGGATCACCGACCTGGACCATATCCAGCAGTACGCCTTCATCGCCGAATGCGGCCGGGGAAAGCCCGTTTTCGGTCTGGTGGGCGAGTACGACGCCCTCCCCGGCCTGTCCCAGAAGGTCCAGGCGACCCCGGAGCCGGTGGTCCCCGGAGGGCCCGGCCACGGCTGCGGCCACAACCTGCTGGGCACCGCCTGTCTGGCTGCGGCGGTGGGCCTGAAGGCGGCGGTGGATTCCGGCGCCCTGAAGGGCACGGTCCGCTATTTCGGAACCCCCGCGGAGGAGCAGCTGGGCAAGCCGGTCCTGGTCCGGGCGGGGGTTTTTTCCGGTCTGGACGCCGCCCTCTCGTGGCACCCCTCGGATCTGAACACCGTGGCGGCCTACTCCACCAATGCCAGCGTGGAGCTGTCCTTCCGTTTCCGGGGCACCCCCGCCCATGCCGCCCAGGTGCCTCACCTGGGGCGGTCCGCCCTGGACGCCCTGACCCTGATGCAGGTGGGAACGGAGTTCCTCCGGGAGCACATGCCCTCCGGGGCCCGGATCCATTACGTCGTGACCTCCGGCGGCGAACGGGCCAACATCGTGCCCAAGTTCGCCTCCGGCTCCTTCCAGGTCCGCTCCCCCCGGATGCGGGAGGTGATCCCCCTGATCCGGCGGGTCATCGACGTGGCCCGGGGGGCGGCCATGATGACCGGGACGGAGGTGGAGTACGAGGTCCTGCACGGCTGCTACGACGTCATCCCCAACCGGGTCATGTCGGATGTGCTGTACGAAAACCTGGCGGGGCTCCCCCTTCCGGTCCATACCCCCGAGGAAATCAGGTTCGCCCGGGAACTGTCGGACACCCAGACGGAGGACCAGAAACGCAACACCCTGCTGATGCTGGGAGTGGACCCGGCCTCGGCGGAACGGATCCTCCCCCGGGCCATCCACGACGAGGCGGCCTACTGGGGGGTGGGCTGGACCATCCCCGCCTCCACCGATGTGGGGGACGTGTCCCATGTGGTCCCCACAGCCCAGATCAACACCGCCACCTACCCCATGGGCATCGGCTCCCACACCTGGCAGGCCACCGCCGCCTCGGGGTCTTCCATCGGAATGAAGGGGATGATCTTCGCCGCCCAGGTTCTGGGGGCCGCCGCCCACGACCTGATGACCCGCCCGGAGAGCCTGGCCGCCGCCCGGGAGGAGTTCGACAAGGCCGTGGCCGGGGAAGTTTACATCGCGGCGAAGGACCTGCTGTCCACGGAGGAGGCGCCCTGAGGGACCGCGGCCCCTAGGCCGGGCCGTCCCCGGCCTTTTCCCCGGGCCTTTCCCCGGACAGGCGCCCGGTCCTCCGGCCCCACCGCTCCTCCAGCGCCCCGCTCACCCCCACCAGGGAGATCATAATCAGTAGCCCCCCCGCCACGATTTTCCCCGTCAGGGGGTCGCCGAAGAAGAGGGCGCCGAAGAGGCCGGAGAAGAGGATGCCCGAAGCCATCAGGATGGACCCGGTGGAGGCCTCGAAGTGCTTCGAGGGGGTGGTTATGGTGATCTGCCCCAGAAAGCCGCAGATCGCCGCGGCGATCATCAGGGCCTGGACGCGAAGCCCTCCGAAAATGAGAAACGGAAAGGCCACCACTCCATTGATGACCAGCCCGATGAGCATTAGATAGAAGAGGATGACATAGGAGTCGTCGTGTTTCCGGCACTCCCGGAGCACGCTCACCGCCGCCCCTCCCAGAACCCCCGACGCCAGCCCCGAGATGTCTCCCCAGTTGACGGTGGAGAAGTCCGGCGAAATCAGAAGGCCCATCCCCGCCATGCTCAGACCCAGGAAGAGATACTTCAGGGGACCCGGCTTTTCCCGGTTCACCCAGGGGCTGAAGAGAAACACGAAAACCGGGAATGTCCAGTTCAGCATGTTGGTCTTGGTGACGGTGGTGTGCTTCAGGGCCAGATAGAGGGTCAGCACCGCGCCGGTGTTCAGCAGGCCCCGCCACAGCACCAGGTCCGGCCGCCGGGGCCGCGGGGATTTCTTCCGGACGCCGATGAAAGCCGCCATGAAAACCGCCCCGAACAGGAACCGGTACAGGGATACCTGGAAGGGGGAGAGGATCTGCGATGCGTTGTGGGCGAATTTCGCGAAAACCGTGGACAGCGAAAAACAGAAGGAGGAAAAAATCAGGAGAAAGGCGGCCAGTCCTCGGGACATGATGGGGCCAGCATAGGGCTTTACCCCTCTTTCGTCTACGCCGCGGCAGGGGACGCCGAGGGTTTCTCCGGCGATGAAAAAAGGGTATCATGTCTCCGGCCCCGGCGGACGCGGAAGACGCCGGGCATCCGCGAGACGGAGGCGTTCCCCGATGATAGCCCCCCCCAAAGACTCCCTGGAAGAGATCTCCTCCCGGCTGGCCGCCGAAATCCGGCCCCTGCAATTCGGCCCCCCGGTGGCCCTGGTGTACAACCCCCTGAGCTACGCCTTCACCCCCCACCGACAGTACCTGCGCCGATGGGGAGCCTCCCCGAAGCGGGTGCTCTTCGTGGGGATGAATCCCGGTCCCTGGGGCATGGCCCAGACCGGGGTCCCCTTCGGGGAGGTGGAGATGGTGAGGGACTGGCTGGGCATCCAGGGCCCGGTGGGGCGGCCCGAGCCGGACCGCCCCACCACCGTTCTTCCCGAGCATCATGCGTGGCTTGGGGACGGCGGCCTTCTCGACCTTGCCCGCCTCTGGATCAGGCTGGAGATAGGTCCGGTGGACGGCGATGATTTCGCCATCGCGGTCG
>JAKQWJ010000148.1 GCA_029562045.1 Spirochaetota bacterium
GGACAGGATGCTCAAAGCCGGCGCCTCCCGGGGCGCCAGCGGCGAAAATGCGGTGCGGGTCACCCTGCGGGAGGCGGACATCGTAACCGGCCCCCTGGGGATCATCGTTCCCGACGCGATGATGGGAGAAATCACCCCGGGCATCGCCCAGGCGGTCTTTCTCTGCCGGGGGGAGAAGTTCCTCGTCCCCACCCCCCAGCAGCATTTCACCCTCATCGGCTGGGAGCCCCGGCCCATGGCCCAGCTGATTTCCGCGGCGGTGGAGCGGATAAAGGCCCGGCTGGCGGAAATGGACGGGGGATCGTGATATCCTGACCCCATGAAGAGACGCCTGTCATTCTACATGAGCCACAGCTGGAGCCACGGGGACCTGGCGGACAACCTGGCCTGGCTGCTGGAATCGGCGATTCCGGGAGTGGCGCACCGGCTCATCATGCTGCCCCCGGCGGACCCGGTCCATCGGGAGGAGAACCTGCCCCGGCTGGGACGGGTCATCGCCGAGAACATGGAAGACTGCTCCGCTCTTCTCATCGCCGGGGGCCTGTACGACCGCTTCGGCCGGTGGATTCACCGGGAAATCGAAGCCGCCAAGGGGAACATCTTCGCCGTCAAACCTATCATCACGATCCTGCCCTGGGTGGACGTTCCCGCCGGCCCGGTGGAGCGGGACGCCTCCGATGCCGTCGTCCCCTGGAGCCCCCGGGCGCTGGCCGAAGCCCTGGGCCGCCTTCTCTGAGACCCTCCTTCAATCGTTAATTATTTACCCATACCTGTTGTCGCTCCCCTCCGCCCTGCGTACCTTTTATATATGAAAACAACAACCATGCGAGTCGCGTTTTTCGACACGAAAAACTACGACCGACAGTCCTTCGACGCCATACCGCCGCCGGAAGGCGTGGAAATAAAATATTTCGATCCCCGGCTCTCCCGGGACACGCTGGCTCTGGCCGGGGGTTTCGACGCGGTCTGCGCCTTTGTCAACGACGACCTTTCCCGGGACATCCTGGACGGCCTGTACTCCTTCGGGATACGGCTGGTGGTGATGCGATGCGCGGGATACAACAACGTGGACCTCTCCGCCGCCTACGGAAGGATCCATGTCCTGCGGGTCCCGGCCTACTCTCCCTATGCGGTGGCGGAGCACGCCCTGGCGATGATCCTGACCCTCAACCGGAAAACCCACAAGGCCTACATCCGCACCCGGGAGAACAATTTTTCCATCGACGGCCTCACCGGATTCGACCTGCACGGAAAGACCGCCGGCGTCCTGGGCACCGGGAAGATCGGCCTCATCATGATCGGGATCCTGAAGGGTCTGGGGATGAAGGCGCTGGCCTACGACCCCTTTCCCCGGACCGATCTCGCCGCGGCCATGGATTTCACCTATACGGGGCTGGACGAACTCTACGGACAGGCCGACATCGTCACCCTCCACTGCCCGCTGACCCCCGAGACCCTCCACATCGTCGACAAGGCCGCCATCGGAAAGATGAAGACCGGGGTGATGATCATCAACACGGGCCGGGGCGGCCTCATCGACGCGGCGGCCCTGGTGGAAGGCCTCAAATCGAAGAAAATCGGGTATGCCGGTCTGGACGTGTACGAGGAGGAGGGGGATTATTTCTTCAAGGACTTCTCCGCCGTGGGAGTCCGGGACGACGTTCTCGCCCGGCTCCTGTCCTTCCCCAATGTGCTGGTCACCTCCCACCAGGCCTTCCTCACCCGGGAGGCCCTGGCCAACATCGCGGAAACCACCTACGGGAACATCCGGGCCTTCGCCGCGGGGGGGGCTCTGCCCAACGAGATCTGTTACCGCTGCGACCGGAAGAACTGCGTGAAGGAGCTGACGGGCCGATGCTTCTGACCCCCCAGGTCTGCCTCCTGTCCGCCTGCCGGAGGGGAAGGCCCCCCCCGGCCCCGCCCCCGGAAGGCCGGCCCCGGCCCCTTCGCCCGGTCCGCCTGCCGGAGGGGAAGGTCCCCCCCGGCCCCGCCCCCGGAAGGCCGGCCCCGCCATTGCCCTTCGGCGTCCGTCCGCGATATAATGGGGCCGTCGGCACGAAGCCCGGGCGGGACCACCGATCATCCTGCCCGGGGGCGGAAGAATCCGCCCCGGCAACGGGGCCGCCGCGCGGCGCCTCCGTCCCTTTCCGGTCCTCCCTCCCCACGTCGTGGGGCCGGGCGGGCCCGCAACCGCGGCGCACCGAAACGCCGCTTTCCGGATAGAAATCCGGAGAGATCTCCACGCACAGGAAACTCTCATGAGACTTTTTTCCCGACCCATCCGCGTTCTCGTCGCGGTCCTCTCCATTTTCATCCTCGCCGGCGTCGCCGGGGTCCTCCCGGCCCAGCAGAAAACCGTGGTGGCCTCCACCGCCTGGACCGCCGCCTTTGCCCTGGCCGCCGGAGCCGACTCCGTGGTGGTCCTCGCCCCGGTGGAGCTCAAGCACCCCCCGGAGTACGAACTCAAGCCGTCGGACCTGGCGGCGGTGCGGAACGCCTCGCTGATCGTGTACGCCGGCTACGAGAAGTTCGCCAAAAAACTGGCGGAAACCGCCGGCGGGGCGGGTCTCCAGACCCTGCGGATCCTCACCACCAACGCCCCGGACACCATCAAAGCCGAGTCCCGGAAGATCGCCGACCTGCTGGGCACCCGGGACCGGTTCGATGCCTGGGCCGCCCGCTTCGACGAGACGGCCCGGGAGACCCGCCGCCGGATCCTCGCGGCCTACCCCGACCGCCGGGTGGTGGCCCACAAGATGCAGATGCCCTTCGTGGAATGGCTGGGACTGGACGTCGTCGGCGAGTTCGGCCCCGAAGAGCCCTCCCCGATGAAGGTCCTGGAACTGGTGCGGAAAAAGCCCGCCCTGGTGCTGGACAATTACCACAACCCCTCGGGCTTCCCCATCGCCGAGGCCGCCAAATCGGCCTACACCCAGCTCATCAACTTTTCCGGTCGGGACGGCACCCGGACCTTCGAGGACCTCTACTCCTACAACGCCGGCCTTCTGGAAAAGGCCGCCGCCGGGTCCCGCTGATGGTGGTTTCCGCCCGGGGTCTGGCCGCCGGCTACGGCGGCGGAGCGGACATTTTTTCCGCCGCGGATCTGGAAGTCGGCCCCGGATGTCTGGCGGGTCTGTGCGGGCCCAACGGCACGGGCAAATCCACCTTTCTGAAACTCTGCCTGGGGCTTCTCCGGCCCCGGCAGGGCCGGATCACCGTCCTCGGCGGGACACCCGGGAGCCGGGGCTTCAAACAGAAGCTGCTGCGGATCGGCTACGTTCCCCAGAACACCGCCGGAGGTCTTCTCCCCGCCACGGTCAGGGAGGCGGTGCTGATGGGCCGCTACGGAGCCATCGGTTTCGGCCGCCACCCAGCCCGCCGGGACCGCCTGGCGGCGGATGAGGCCATGGAGGCGGCGGGCATCACCGGGATCGCGGACAGTCTGGTCCGGGAACTCTCCGGGGGGCAGACCCAGAGGGTGGCCATCGCCCGGGCCCTGGCCATGGAGCCGGAACTGATGCTGCTGGACGAGCCCACATCGAACCTCGATCGGGAGGGCCGGATCGAACTGGTTCGTCTCGTGAAGACTCTGGGCCGCTACCGCGACCTGACCGTTCTTCTGGTTTCCCACAACGCCGAGACCCTGGCGGAATGCCGCCCCATCTTCCGCTTCGGCGGGGGCCGGGTGGAGGAGCTTCCCCTGTTCCGGGAGGGCATCGATGGTTGAGCTTTTTTCCCTTCCTTTCTTCGCCCGGGCCGCCGCGGCCCTTCTGGCCACCGGCATCGCCTTCCCCGCGCTGGGCACCTTCATCCTGCACCTGGAGCTGATCCCCGCCCGGTTCGCGGTGATGCATGCCTCCCTTCTGGGAGCGGCGGCGGCCCTGGTTTTCGGCCTGAATCCGGCCCCGGCGGCGATGGCGGCGGCGGTGCTGGCGGGGGCGGCCATCGCCGTCATCAGCTGGCGGGGGAAGGTCTCCGCCGGGGGCTCCCTGGGGCTCATCATGACCCTGGCCATGGGACTGGCCTTCATCATCTTCTACAAGGGAAAGATCCATGCCATCGAGGCCTTCAACCTCTTCTGGGGCAATGTCCTGGCCCTGACCCCCGGGGATCTGCGGCTGACCCTGGCCGGCTCCGGGGCCATGGTCGCCTTCATCGCCCTGGCCTACAAGGAAATTCAGATCGTTCTGTACGACCGGGAACTCGCCTGGGCCACCGGGGTATCCGCCAGGGCCGTGTACGGGGGGATCATGCTGCTGGTCTGCGTGGGGATCGCCGTGGCCACCCGGATAACCGGAGCCCTGATGGTGGATGCGGCGACGATTCTGCCCGCCCTGGCGGCCCGGGCGGCGGCCCGGTCCTTCCGGGGGCTTCTGGCCTGGGGGGCCTTCTTCGGCGTCGTCATGAACGCCGCGGGCTTTGCGCTGGCCTTCCTGCTGGATCTCCCGGTGAGTCCCGCCATCATCGTGGTGGGGGCCGTCGTCGTGGCCCTGGCGCGGACGGCTCCCCACCTGAGGGCCCGAGTCCTCTCCCGCCGGACCGGACGCTGAGCCCCGCCGCCGCGGGGCCCCGGCAGGTCTCTCCGGAACCGGCAGCGCGCCGTCCGGCTGTGACCTGCCCCGTCCGCCGGCAGTCCCGCCCGGCGGCGGCAGCTAATCCGACAGGTAGTACTCCACCGTGGCCACCACCCGGACGTTCTTGATATGGGGAGTGTTGCTGTCCCGGTCGGAGATGGAAAACTGCCCCTGATTGGCGGTCCTGATCTTTCCCAGGCGGCTCCGGGAATCCTGGGCGAACCTCTCCGCCACCTCCCGGGCGTTCCGGGTGGCCTCCTCGATCATCGAGGGCTTCAGGGCGTTGAGTCCGGTGAAGAGGAACTCCGGGCGGGCCTGGTAATCATCCCCCATCACCGCCACACCCTGCCGTCCCAGGCCGGCCACCCTGTTCATCGCCTCCCGGACCCTGTCCACGTGACTGGTGTAGACCGTCACCACCGAGACCCCGGAGTAGCGGTAGGGCAGTTTGGACGCGTCGGCGTAGTCCAGGGCCTGCCGGTCCGTGACCGCGGGAACCGAAAC
>JAKQWJ010000159.1 GCA_029562045.1 Spirochaetota bacterium
CAGGCCCTGGTGATCTCGCCCTGGCTCCTGATCCCCGCCCTGCCGGTCATCGTGGCGGTTCTGGCCTTCAACTTCATGGGTGACGGGATCCGGGATGCCGCGGACCCCTACGGCTGATGAAACGGCATATTTTTTCCGCGTGCAGCGCCGGCGCCTCAGGACTCCCGGCGGAAAGGCTGCAATAGGACGGGTATGGAGAATCAAAACGGACCGCTTCTGTCGGTCAGAAACCTGAAGACCTACTTTTTCCAGGACGAGGGCACGGTCAAGGCGGTGGACGGGGCCTCCTTCGACGTGTACCCCGGAAAGACTCTGGGAATCGTCGGGGAGAGCGGATGCGGAAAAAGCGTCACCTCCCTGTCGATCCTGCGGCTGGTGGAGAACCCGGGCCGGATCGTCCAGGGGGAGGTTATTCTCCGGACCACCGGCGGGGAAGAACTGGACCTGGTGAAGCTGGCGCCCAACTCCCGGAGGATCCGGGAGATCCGGGGGGCCGAGATCGGCCTGGTCTTCCAGGAGCCCATGACCTCCTTCAGCCCGGTGCATACCGTGGGGACCCAGATCGTCGAGGCCATCAGGCTCCACAGCCCGGTGACGGTGGGAGAGGCCCGGAAAAGAGGGATCGAAGTTCTCCGGAGTGTGGGCATCCCCAAACCGGACCGGAGGATCGACGAATACTCCTTCGAGCTCAGCGGAGGACTCCGGCAGCGGGCCATGATCGCCGTGGCCCTCTCCTGCAACCCCCGGCTCCTCATCGCCGATGAGCCCACCACGGCGCTGGATGTGACCACCCAGGCCCAGATCCTGGACCTGCTGCGCCGTCTCCAGGAGGAGCGGGGCATGGCCATCATGCTCATCACCCACAACCTGGGGGTGGTGGCGGAAATGGCCGACGACGTGGTGGTCATGTACCTGGGCAGGGTGGTGGAACAGGGCCCGGTGGACGACATCTTCCATAAGCCGCTGCACCCCTACACGAAGGCGCTGCTGAAGTCCATCCCCAGCATTGATTCCACGCCCCGGGTGCAGCTCCCCACCATCACCGGAACCATCCCCCACCCCTACAACAGACCCTCGGGCTGTCCCTTTCACCCCCGCTGTGACTCCGTCATTCAGGGAAAATGCCCGGTGGAGGAGCCCGAGCTGCGGGACGTCGGAGACCGGCGGAGGGTCTGCTGCTTTCTCTACGGACCGAAGGGAGACCACGAGGCATGACGGAACAGGGCGGAGAGGCCGTGAGGCTTCTGGACGTGCGGGGACTGAAAAAATACTTTCCCATCCGCAGGGGACTTCTCCAGAAGGAGATAGGCAGGGTGAAAGCGGTGGACGACGTGACCTTCTTCCTGAACCAGGGGGAAACCCTCTCACTGGTGGGGGAAAGCGGCTGCGGCAAGACCACCACTTCCCGCTGCATCCTCCGGGCCGTCCCCCCCACCGCGGGGGATGTGACCTTCCGCAGCCAGAGCGGGGAGGTCCTGGATGTGGCTGCCCTGCCGAAAGCCCGGCTCCGCCAGCTCCGACGGGAGATGCAG
>JAKQWJ010000229.1 GCA_029562045.1 Spirochaetota bacterium
CCCGGAGGCTGGAGTTCCGGAAAAAGGATGTCACCACCCACGACATGGGGTTTCTCTTTCAGCCTTCCTTTGTACGGGGCTGGAAAATAACCGGGGACCCCTACTACCGTGATGTGGCTCTGACGGCCTGCGCCTCCCACGCCGGCCGCTACAACCCTGCCGGAAAGTTCATCCCCGCCTGGGACACGTCCGAGGACCCCAGCTACGACGGACTGACAATTGTGGACACGGTGATGAATCTGCCTATTCTCATCTGGGGAGCGGAGACGGCCCATCGGCCGGAATGGCGGACCGTCGCGCTGTCGGTGGCGGGAACCATCATCGAACATAACCTGCGGGCCGATGGTTCCACCTTTCATGTTGTGGAGTTCGAACCCCGGACGGGAGAGCCCAGGAAATACGGGACCCACCAGGGCTACAGCGACGATAGCTGCTGGTCCCGGGGACAGGCCTGGGCCCTGTACGGATTCACCCAGATGCACGGCCTTACCGGGTCTGAACAGTACCTCAAGGCGGCCAGATCACTGGCGGATTATTACATCGCCCATCTGCCGGCGGACTTCATCCCTTACTGGGACTTCGCCGCTCCGGGCATCCCCGACGAACCCCGGGATTCCGCCGCCGCGGCCATCGCTGCGTCGGGGCTTCTGGATCTGGCAGTTTGGGCCGACGAGGCCGACCGGTCCGGGGAAGTCTATCGGAACGCGGCGATGAAAACCCTGGAGTCCCTGGTCGCCAGATGCCTGAGCAGAGGCCGGATGCAGGAAGAGGGGATACTCCTCCACGGCGTTGTGGATTACCCGCGCAGGTCCGCAGTGGATGTATCGATCATTTATGGCGACCATTATTTTCTGGAAGCTCTGCTAAAGGTGACGAAGCCCGAAGCCCGGCCCTCAATTTAGATGGGGCTCCTTCCGTTTCTTTTGCGGAGGAATATTTTAGAGGTGATCCCTGCGAATTGTTTGAAAAGTAAGGAAAAATTCCTTATATAGGAAGCATGAAAGAACCTTCCCGGGAGAATTACAAGGTAGCGGCCAAGGTCACATCAAAGGGGCAGGTGACTATCCCCAGATCCGTTCGGAAAAAACTCTCCCTTCAGCCCGGCGAGAGCGTGGCCTTCGAAGACAGGGATGGAGACATCATCGTCACCAGGGTGATGAAAACCTCTTCATTCGGTAACTGGGTTGGATTCCTGGCGGACCTGAAAGGTCGGAGAAGCGACGACCTGCTGCGGGAAGCTCGAGGGGATGATCAGCGCCGTTGACACCAACATTATCCTGGATGTACTCATTTCCGGGACCGCGGCTTTTAGCGGCAGTGGTTCAGCGGCCTGCGGGTGATGTCCCGCTGAGGCGCCCCGCTTCTTTTTGGGGAAAAGACTACAAAAACCATAATAATACTTGTTAATAAAAATTGCCGCGGTATATTCACAACAGCAAACCAAAAGATGGGTGGGGTATGCCATGAAAAAAGACTGATTTTCCTGGCGCTGGCGGCAATTCTCCTGGGTTTCTCCTGTGAGATTACCAATCTGGAAGACTCGTATTATTTTGATTCCGGGCTGATTTCCCAGCCCGACTACAACACGGTCATGAGCCAGATTCCGGAAAAACCGTCGTATACATACGGGGAGATCGTGGCGGCAAAGGAGCTTTTTAAAGGGAAAACCCAGATTGAAAGCCGCACCATTTCGGAGGCCAATGAAAGCAGAGTTTTTTCCGCCCTCCGGGATATGGGGCTTTCCATAAGCGAAATCGATGAAAATATAGACGCCGCCGACCGGGCGGGGAATGTGCTCTTCTGGAAAAAGGAATCAGAAGAAACAAACCAGTGGAGCTGGGGGTATATTGAGAAACTCTAGCCGTCCCTGATGCTCCGGGATTCTTCCCGCACCGGGGAGAGTATCCCTTATTTTGAGAACCTTGTCCCTGGGCTGACATTCTCTGACATTGCAGCCCCCCCACTCATGGATTATCATGTAGCCCATGAGCCGCCTGGAAGACCTTGTTCCCCATGTCTCGGTCCGGGGTGTTGCGCCCGACGGACCGGTAAGCGTCGTCTCCGTCCGCTGGTTCGGCGCGGATGCCCTGGAGCTGACCTACAAGGACGGGGAGGGGAAGGTGGCCAATATTCTCCTCTACCGGCAGGATGAGAGCGGGCTGGAGGTGGTGGAGGAGGGCAGGCCCTGGAGCTTCGATGGGGACGGGGACCTCTTCCGGCTGGTGTCGGAGGCCCAGAGGATCCGCCTGGCCCATCTCTACGACCCCATCCTGGCGGTCCACACCTCGGTGGTGGAGCCCCTTCCCCATCAGATAACCGCCGTGTACGAGGCCATGCTTCCCCGTCAGCCCCTGCGTTTTCTTCTGGCCGACGATCCCGGGGCGGGGAAGACCATCATGGCGGGCCTCCTGATGCGGGAACTCATTGCCCGGGGGGATCTGCAGCGCTGCCTGGTGGTCTGTCCGGGGAGCCTGGCGGAGCAGTGGCAGGACGAGCTGTACCGGCGCTTTCATCTTCCCTTCGAGATCCTCACCAACGACAGGCTGGAAACCGCCCGGACGGGAAACTGGTTTCTCGAGGCGGATCTGGTCATCGCCCGGCTGGACAAGCTCTCCCGGGACGAGGCGGTGCAGGAGAAGCTGGCCGCTCCCGACTGCCGCTGGGATCTGGTGGTCTGCGACGAGGCCCACAAGATGTCCGCCTCCTTCTACGGGGGCGATGTGAAATACACCAAGCGCTTTCTCCTGGGGCGGCTCCTGTCCAGGCTGACCCGGCATTTTCTTCTCATGACGGCCACACCCCACAACGGCAAGGACTCGGACTTTCAGCTCTTCATGTCTCTTCTGGATGAAGACCGTTTCGAAGGAAAGTATCGGAAGGAACACCACACCACCCAGGTGGGGGATCTCATGAGGCGGATGGTGAAGGAAGAGCTTCTGACCTTCGAAGGAAAGCCTCTTTTCCCCGAACGGGTGGCCCGCACGGTGCCCTACCGGCTGTCCCAGGGGGAGGCTTTTTTATACGCCGAAGTAACCAACTATGTGCGGGAAGAGTTCAACCGGGCGGAGGCCCTGGAGAACGACAGGAGGGCGGGAACCGTGGGCTTTGCCCTCACCATCCTGCAGCGGCGCCTGGCCTCCTCCCCGGAGGCGATCTATCAGTCCCTCCGGCGCCGGAGGGAGAGGCTGGAGGAACGCCTGCGGGAGCTGGAGGAGCTTCAGCGGGAACGGCGGGAGTTTTTTTCCTTCACCGGCCCCTCCCTGGACGCGGAGGATCTGGAGGACCTGGAAGACGCTCCGGACAGCGAGGTGGACGCGGTGGAAGAGGAGGTCCTGGATCAGGCCACCGCCGCCCGGAGCTCCGCGGAACTGCGGGCGGAGATCGCCACTCTGGCCCATCTGGAAGAGCTGGCCGCCACGGTGCGGCGGAGCGGGGAGGACACCAAGTGGCGGGAGCTGGCGGGCCTCCTGAACAGCATTTTCAGCGATCCCCGGCCCTCGTCGAAAAAGAAGATCGTGATTTTTACCGAACATCGGGACACCCTGAATTATTTAAAGAACCGTATCTCCACCCTCCTGGGACGGGACGATGCCCTGGTGATCATCCATGGCGGAATGAAGCGGGAGGAGCGCCTGGCGGCCCAGGAATCCTTCAAGTTCCAGCCGGAGGTGCAGGTCCTTCTGGCCACCGACGCGGCGGGGGAGGGGATCAACCTGCAGCGGGCCAATCTGATGGTCAACTACGACCTCCCCTGGAACCCCAACCGGCTGGAACAGCGCTTCGGCCGGATTCACCGCATCGGGCAGACCGAGGTCTGTTTCCTGTGGAATCTGGTGGCCATGGAAACCCGGGAGGGGGATGTGTACCGCAGACTTCTGGACAAGCTGGATGAGGCCCGGAGCGCCCTGGGGGGGCAGGTCTTCGATGTTCTGGGGAAGCTCGTCTTCGAGGGCGAGTCTCTGCGGAACCTTCTGATCAAGGCTATCCGCTACGGGGAACTCCCGGAGGTGCGGGAAAGACTCAACCGGGCGGTGGAGGAGGCCCTGGACCGCCGGCACATCCAGGAGCTTCTGGAAGACCGGGCCCTGGTCCACGATGCCATGGATATAAGCCGGGTGCGGCGCATCCGGGAGGACATGGAAAGGGCCGACGCCCGGCGGCTCCAGCCCCACTTCATCCAGTCTTTCTTTGCCGGGGCCTTCGCCCGCCTGGGTGGGACCATGCTCCGCAAGGAGGAGGGGAGGTTCGAAATAAGACATGTTCCCCAGCTCATCAGAAACAGGAACAGACTCTCGGGGCTGCGGGATCCCATTCTGTCCCGGTACGAGCGGG
>JAKQWJ010000236.1 GCA_029562045.1 Spirochaetota bacterium
GCCCTGATCCCCTTCATCACCGGGATGTCGGACATTCTGGCGGGGCTCATCTCCGGTTCCCTCTTCGTGGAGATCATCTTCGGCTACCCCGGTCTGGGACGCCTGATGTACGAGGCCACCCTGCGCCAGGACTACTACCTGGTGCTGACCAACATGATCGTCGGGGACATCCTGGTTCTGGGGGGGATACTGCTGTCCGACATCCTGCTGGCCGCGGCCGATCCGAGGGTGCGGATAAAATGACGCTCTTCGCCGGAACCCCTTTCGAGATTCCCTATCTCAAGTTCAAACGGAACAGACTGGGGGTGGCCAGCCTGCTCCTGCTGGCGGCCCTGTACGCCGCCATCCCCTTCGAGGGCTTCATCTCCCCCTACGGGCCCAACACCAAGTTCAAGAACAAATCCTATCATCCCCCCCACAAGATCCACTTCTTCCATCAGGGGCGCTTCGTCGGACCCTATGTCCACGAGTATGAGCTCTGGAACCCCATCTTCAAGGAGTACCGGGTGGACCGGAAGACCCTGGTCCCCATCGGTTTTTTCGTCAAAGGGGAGCCTTACAGAATCCTTTTTCTGATCCCCGCGGAGCGCCGCCTCTTCGGGGGCCGGGACGGCAGGCCCGTCTTCCTGCTGGGGACGGACAACCTGGGGCGGGACATCCTCTCCCGCATCGTCCACGGGGCCAAGATCTCCCTGACCATCGGCTTCGTGGGGATCATCCTGGCCGTCCTGGGGGGGATCCTCATCGGAGGCTTCTCCGGCTACGTGGGGGGTCTTACGGACTGGTTCATCATGCGGGCCTCGGAGATCGTCATTCTGCTCCCCACCTTCTACTTCTTCCTTTTTTTGCGCTCCGTCATGCCTTCGGACATCTCCCCGGGGCGGAAGTTCTTCTACATAACCGCCATCCTGGCCATCCCCAGCTGGGCCGGCAGCGTCCGGGGCATCCGGAACTGGGTCCTGTCGCTGAAGAACGCCGATTTCGTCACCGCCGCCGTCCTGGCCGGGGCGCCCCGGACGGCCGTCCTGCTGCGCCACATCATCCCCCAGATCAGGAACATCCTTATCCTGAACATCACCCTGAGCGTTCCCGGGGTCATCCTGGGGGAGGCGGGCCTGAGTTTCCTGAACCTGGGCATCACCGAGCCCTCGGTGAGCTGGGGCATGCTGATGAACGGCGCCATGGACATCAATGTCCTGATCCGCTACCCCTGGCTGCTTTTCCCCGCGGGGATCATCATCCTGACGGTGTTCTCCTTCTTCGCCTTCGGCTACGCCCTGAAGGACGCCCTGGATCCGAAGGCATGAGGAGGGGCGGCATGAAGGGCCTGCGGGGTGCGGGAAGTCTGAACGGCCGGGGTGAAGCCGGCGGCGCCGCCGGCGTAGACGGGGCGGGCGTCGTGGGCGCCCCTCCGGGTTCGGCCCTTCTGGAGGTGGCCGACCTCTCCACCTGGTTCGATCTGGTGAGCCACCGGCTCCGGGCGGTGGAGAAGGTGTCCTTCTCCCTGCAGCGGAACGAAATCCTGGCCATCGCCGGGGAGTCGGGGAGCGGAAAAAGCGTCACCATCCTCTCCATCCTGCGGCTCATCCGGCCTCCGGGAAAGATCGGCGGGGACTCCCGGGTCCTCTTTCAGGGCCGGAACCTTCTGGCCCTGGATGAAAAAACCCTGAACCGGATCCGGGGCCGTCATGTGTCCATGATCTTCCAGGAGCCCTCCGCCTCCTTCAACCCCCTCTTCACTGTGGGGGCCCAGATCGCCGAGGTCCTCCGGG
>JAKQWJ010000247.1 GCA_029562045.1 Spirochaetota bacterium
GGCCACCCGCTGCTGCTGGCCCCCGGAGAGCCCCGTGGGGGACGGATTGCGCTTCAACTCCTCCGTCAGACCCACCAGTTCCATGACCTCCGCCACCCTCTTCCGGATCTCGGCGGAGGGGAGTTTCCGGACCCGCAGCCCATAGGCCACGTTCTCGAAGATGTTCATGTGGGGGTACAGGGCGAAGCTCTGAAAAACCATCCCGATATTGCGCTTGAAGGGCGGGATGCTGGTCATGTCGGTGTCGCCGTAGAGGATCCGGCCGGAGCTGATGGTTTCCAGACCCGCGGTGGCCCGGAGCAGGGTGGTCTTCCCGCAGCCCGACGGCCCCAGGAGACAGAAAAGTTCGCCGGGCTCGATGGTGAAGGAGATATCCCGGAGGGCGTGGACGGGGTTCTTTCCCCCCTTTCCAAAGATTTTGTCGACACCGTGGTAGCTCAGGTTTCTGCTCATGGGGCGGGCTCCTTGGGGAAGGTCCGTCCGGGTGGGGGGGCGGCGGAGCCGCCCTCCGGATCCGGGTCTACATCATCTTGGAAAACTTGTTGACCAGTTCCTCTTTGATCTTCTTCGCTTCCTGGTCGTCATAGGGGAAGAGTTTGATGTCTCCCAGGGCGGGGAGGTTCGCCGGCCCCGGCAATTCGGGGGTCACCACCCGGCGGTTCCGGGTGGTCCGGATGATCTCGTAGGCGTCCCTGGATGTCATGAAATCCTGGAAAAGCTTCGCCGCGTTGGGGTGGGGCCCGTTGGCGATGATGGCGGTGGCGTCGAAGCGGGCGCCGGTGCCTTCGGAGGGATAGACATAGGTGACCGGAGCCCCCTGTCCGATGTACTTGCCGATGTTGGACTCGCCGGTGACGGTGACGGCGTATTCCCCCCGGGCCACCGATTCCGGTCCCGCGGTGGAGCTGGCGGTGAACACCGCGTTCTTCGCCAGTTTCGCCAGATAGTCGTCGCCGAAGAGTTTATAGAGCATGTAGATCTGCGCGTAGGCCGAACCCGAGAGGGCCGGGTTGGACAGAATGATCTCCCCCTTGAAGCGGGGGTCCACCAGGTCCGCCCAGCTCCTGGGGTACTGTTCCGGTTTGAGCAGCTTGGTGTTCACCATGATGGCCTGAAGCGGCATGGACGATCCGTAATAGCGGGGGACTTCCGCATCGTCCCGCACCGATTTGCCGATCTTGTCGTGATTCACCGACTTGTAGGGGGCGAGGTGCTCGTAGGCGATCTCCATGTTCTCCTTGGCGATCATCAGAAGGATGTCCCCCGCCGGCTTGGGCTGCTCCGCGGCGAGCCGGTTGACCAGTTCCCCCGAACCGGCCCGGATGATGCTGACGGTGATCTCCGGGTGCAGAGAGGTGAACTTTTTTGACAGAGCCTGGGCCTCGTCTTCGGCGGCGCCGCTCCAGATGGTCAGTTCCTTCTCCACTCCCCCGGGGGCTTTCTTCGGCTCCGCAGCCCCCCCGGCATGGACCGCCCCGGCGACGATGACCAGGGCGAGAAACAGGGAAAGGGTCTTCTTCATGCTTTTCCTCCTTCGAGACGCGCTCCTCCCCGCCGGGGCTCCGGCAGGGTCCGGCGCGGTTTTTCTTCCGGTATCATTATAGACGAATAACCCGGAGACGCAAGTTTTTTCTCGGCCCCGGCGCGCCGGGAGAAAAGGGCCCCCGTCACAGGAGACGCTTTCCCCGGGCGAAAACCGCCTGGGGCTTCAGGGAAGAGTCCAGCAATGCCAGGTCCGCGTCCGCCCCCCGCCGCAGGCATCCCTTCCGGGGGAACAGCTTCAGACCCTCCGCCACGTTGCTGGTGAAAAGGGGCAGGACCCTTTCCAGCGGGAGCTTCTTCTTCCCCACCAGGGCCCGAAGGGTTTCCGGAAGGGCGGAAATCTCCGCCTTCCGTATCCCGACGAGCTTCCTGTTCTCGTCCCAGACCGGGAGGCTGCCGTTGGCGTCGGAGCTGACGGTGATTCTCTCCGCCGGGACCGCCTCCAGGGCCGCCGCCACCTGGGAGGCCGTCTCCTCCGGGTCCCGGCCGGCGGTGAAATCGATGGATCCCCCCAGAGCGGCGAAGCGGAAGGCGTCCTCTTTCCGGTTCCCCACATGGGTGGGCTTCAGATGGCTTATGGGGAAATCCGTGGTTTCCGCGATCCGGATCAGGTCCTGGAGCCCTTTTTTTTCCCGTCCCACATGGAAATGGGTGATCCCCGCCTTGTTGGAGACGAGCCCCCCCACCCGGGCCTGGGAGGCCAGGCGCAGGATCTCGTCCATGGTGATGTAGGAGGAGCGGTGGTCGGAAATGGCGATCTTGACACCGATCACCTCCTGGATGTAGACGATGTCCTTTTCCACGCTTCCGGTGATGGTGGGGGACGGAAAGGCGTAGGCCCCGGTGAGGCAGAAGGCGGTGAGCCCCGCCTCGTTCATCGCCTTGGTGTAGGCCACCAGGGCCGGGACTCCCCGGGTGACCGAGTCGGTGCCCAGAAGACCCACCACGGTGGTTATCCCCGCGGCCACGCATTCCGCCACCGGCAGCGGCTCGATCCGGCTGAGAAGGCCGTTCTCCCCTCCCCCGCCGATGATGTGGACATGCTGGTCCAGGAGGCCCGGAACGGCGACGGCCCCGCCCGCGTCCAGGACCTCCAGATCCGGGGCCTCCACCCGGAGGTCCGGAGCCACGGCGGCGATCCTTTCGCCGCAGACCAGGATGTCCCGCCGCCCCAGCGGCAGGGGATCGTAGAGACGGACATTCCGTATCAGGGTGAGCATGAAGGACCTCCGGGAAAAGGGGATTTCAGATTTGCGGTTGACATATTAGTTTCTCCATGAGAGTATCATAAAACAAATGTTACTTTCCATGTGTGGAGGACACCGGGAAATGGTTCGGGCCCTGATCAAAGAAAACCTCTCCACCATGCCGCCGCTGTACCGCCGGATAGCCCAGTATATCCTCGATAACGGCAAAAACATAGGTTTTTCCTCCATTTACGAAGTGAGTGACGCCATCGGCGTGAGCAACGCCAGTCTGGTGCGGTTTGCCCGAAGCCTGGGCCTGAAAGGCTATTCCGAGCTGCGGCGCCGCCTGCAGCAGGATATCGCCCAGAAGATCAGTTCCTACGAAAAAATAAGCGGCAGCGGGCTCGGCTGCCTGTCCCGAAACAGTCAGCGGCAGAAGTTTTTCGAAAACGAACAGGAAAACCTGTGCCGGACCTTCGAGAATCTGGACACCGAGACTCTGGACCGGGTGGTGGCCGCCATCACAGATGCGGAAAAGATATTTCTTGCAGGTTTCGGCCTTACCCGGCATTTCATGGGGAGCTTCGAATACTCCCTGCGCGCCACCCTGGACAAATCGGTGGTCCCCATTTGCGGCTGTGTGTCCGACTATACCCCCTCCCTGAAATCATTCACGTCCCGGGATTGCCTCTTCCTCGCCACCTTCCCCCCCTATTCCGGGGAGGGCATGCATATCGCGACCGTCGTCCGGGAAAGAGGGGGCGTTTTCATCCTCATAACCGACTCCTCCGCCTGTCCCTTCTACTCCTTCGCCGACACGGTCGTCCGATGCGAGAGGAATTCCCTGCTCCTGAACAACTCCTACGTGGGACTGGTCGCGGTTCTGCAGACCTTCGTCAATCAGGCATCCCTCGCATTGAAGGAGACCTCCGCCGTGGAACGGGAGAAGAACAGGACGATGGAGAGAACGGGTTACGCGGCGATAGGCTCCCAGGGAATCGCCGATTGAGGGTGTCCGCCGGTTCGAATGATGGGTTGCAACCGCCGCCCTTTCCTGGAAGAAAGGCGGCGACAAAAAACACAAGGAGGCAATTACCATGAGGAAAGTAATGGCGATTCTGATGGCCGTCATCCTGGTTGCCGGTCTGTTCGCCCAGGCGGGCGGCCAGGGGCCTTCCCTGAAAAAAAGAGACCCCGACACTCTGGTGGTGGTTCTCACCGGACCTCCCCAGCCGCTGGATCCCAACCTCTACACGACCCTGAACGAAGCGCAGATCATGCACGAGATCAACGAGACCCTGGTGGGAATGAAGACGGACAACACCTTCTACCCCCTCCTGGCGGAAACCATCCCCACGGTGGAGAACGGTCTCATCTCCAAGGATTTTTCCGTCTACACCTTCAAGCTGCGGAAGAACGTCGCGTTCCACAACGGGTCCCCCTTCACCGCCGACGATGTGGTTTTTTCCTTTGACCGGATCCTGCACCACCCCAAGTCGTCCGCCAAGAGCATGTTCTCCGCCGTCATGCTGGTGGAAAAGGTGGACACCTACACAGTCAAAATTCACTGGGGAAAACTCAAGGATCCGTCCTTCGCCACCGCGGCGATGAACTCCTGGGCGGACCGGGCGAAATACATGACCGCCTCTCCCTACGGGCCGGCTCTGAACATTTTGTCCCACTACTGCTCCGGAATCGAAAACGCCGCGACGGTCACTGCCGCCGGGGCGGATTACGGAACGAAGGTGGTGGCGGGAACCGGCCCCTACCGGCTGGACACCTGGCCCAATCCGACGGAGGTGAACCTGACCCGCAATGAAAACTGGTGGGGCGGAGCCTCCAATGTGGCGTTCAAAAACATCAAATACCGGGTCATCACCGAATCCCCCCAGGTCAACAACGTTCTTCTGACCGGCGAAGTGGACGTTGCCTACAGCATGTCGCTGCTGGATCTGGCGAGCCTGGAAAAGGCGGGAGTGAAAGTGTCGTCCCAGACGGGGGTGACCATCCACTACGGGTATTTCAACATGAACTCCGACCTGGTGGGACAGAAGCGGGACGGGAAGCTCGACCTTTCGGGCAAATACGACACCCTGGATTCCACCCATCTGCGGAAGGCCATTTTCCACACCATCAACCCGGCGCCCTTCATCCGGCAGGTGGACCTGTTCAACGGCCAGGCCCTTCTGATCAACCAGATGATGCAGCCCGGTTTTATCGGATACGTGGAAGGAGCCCCCGCGGGGACCCCCTTCGCGGAGTTCAACGAAAGGACCTGGTACCAGGACAGGGCCAAGGCACGGGCCGAGTTCGCCGCCCTGACCCCGGCATTCAAAGCGAAGCTGACCCCGGAGTGCCTCACCCTGGCGGTGCCGAACACCTCCACCAGCGTGAAACTGGCCAACAATGTCAAGGATCAGATAAAAACCGGCCTGGGAATAGACCTCGTGAAAGTCATCCCCATGGTGAACTCCCAGATCATCCAGATGAGGAAAACCGGTGAAGGTTACGACATGATCGTGGGCAACTGGTTCACCCCCACGGCGGACTCGGATTACACCTGCCTCACCTTCAACGGCGAGTCCATCGGCACCGGTATGAACGGCTCCCTGTACAGCAACGAGATCGTCAACAGCAGCATCCAGAAAGGGCGATACTCCCTGGATCCGAAACAGCGCAAGGAGGCCTACACGGCCGCCCAGGTGCAGCTGATGACGGACAAGGCTCTGTTCCCCATGGTCTGCGAACATACCGTCTTCGCACACCACCCCCGGGTGGGCAATCTGGCGAGTTCGGGGTTCAAGAGCAAGCTCATCGATCTGTACAGACTCAGCAAACTCTTTTAAAACGGGATCGTGATTTCGGGCGCCCGTCGCGGGCGCCCTCTGTTTCCGATCCCGGGTGCGCCTGGGGTGCACCCGGGCGTCCCGGAGGAGCCCCGGGCGTCCCCGGGGCGTCCCGGCGCAACTGGAGGACCCGATGTGGAGATACATCGCCAAGCGGATCTTGATGCTCATTCCCGTGCTCGTCGGAGTCACCTTTCTCGTTTTTTCACTGATGTACATCACCCCCAGCGATCCGGCGCAGCTCATGCTCGGAGCGAACGCCTCTCCCGCCGCCTACGCGCAGATGCGGGCCGACATGGGTCTGGACAAGCCTTTCATCGTTCAATATCTACGATTTCTGTTCGGCTATAAACACCCCGTATTCGGCTACAAAGGCCTCGTCTTCGGCGACCTGGGGAGGTCCTACATAACCAACCGCTACGTGTTCGAACTCATTCTGTCGTCCTTCCCGAACACCGCCCTTCTGGCCACCGGGGCCCTCATTCTGTCCATCGCGCTGGGGGTCCCCATCGGGATACTGTCGGCCACCCGGCCCTATTCGTTCATCGACATGGTCTTCACCGTTCTCGCCCTTCTGGGCGCCTCCATGCCCACCTTCTGGGTGGCCATGGTGTTCATCTTTTTTTTCGCCAACCGGCTCGGCTGGCTCCCGGCCATGTCGGACCCGGCCAACCTGATTTCGATAATCCTTCCCATGGTGACCCTCTCGCTGAACTCCATGGCCATCCTGATGCGCATGACCCGCAGTTCCATGCTGGAGGTGATGGAGCAGGATTACATCCGGACCGCCCGGCTGAAGGGGCTGGACGAGGGCGTGGTGATCCGCAAGCATGCCCTCCGCAACGCGCTGATCCCCATAATCACCATCGCGGGGCTGCAGTTCGGGGCCCTCCTCAGCGGGGCGGTCCTGACGGAGAAGATCTTCGCATACCCCGGCATCGGCACCATCATGGTCGACGCCATCTATCTCAAGGATACCCCGCAGATTCTGGGTTCCATCTGCTTCGTGGCCATCATGTTTTCTCTGGTGAACCTGGCGGTGGACATCATGTATGGACTGGTGGATCCGCGGGTCAAGGAAACGAAGCGTGGCCCCGGACGAAAATAAAAGGAAAAGCCCGATGCACGCATTCGACACATCCGGTTCGAACCTGTCCCGATCGCTGCGGCGGATAGCCAGGAACTTCGGCCAGTTCTGGAGACGGTTCTCCCGGAACAAACTGGCCACGGCGAGCCTGGCATTCGTCATCCTGGTGGCCCTCGTTTCGGTCTTCGCCGACCTTTTTTACAACTACGATTTCGTCACCGCCAACTCGCTGGAGAACGCTTTTCTCAAACCCGGCGAATCGGGGGTGGTCTATTTTCAGGACCGGGACGTGGAGCACCGATTCCTCCTGGGTTCGGACAACTACGGACGGGACATCCTGGGACGGATCGTGCACGGCGCCCGGGTGTCACTGATCATCGGTTTCGTGGCGGTGGCTTTCGCTCTGTCCCTGGGGGGGACACTGGGCGCCATGGCGGGCTACAAGGGCGGCAGGATGGACACCCTGATCATGCGGGTCACCGACATTCTTCTGTCCATCCCCATGATCATGCTGTCCATCGCCATCGTCGCCGCCCTGGGCAACTCCTTCTTCAACCTGCTTCTGGCCATCAGCATCACCCTCGCCCCCCGGTACATCCGGATCGTCCGGGCTTCGGTCATAACCGTCAAGGATCAGGAGTTCGTCGAAGCCGCCCGCTGCCTGGGAGCCTCGGACCTCCGCATCGTGTTCCGCCATATCCTGATAAACATCACCGCGCCCATCATCGTGCAGTCCACGCTGAACGTGGGAACCGCGATTCTCTGGACCTCTTTCCTGTCCTTCCTGGGGCTGGGGATCATGCCGCCGAAGCCGGAATGGGGAAACATGCTCGCCGAGGCGCGGGAGTTCATCCAGTACGCGCCGCACACCCTGTTCGCCCCGGGGATCGCGATCCTTCTCACCGTGCTGGCCTACAATCTGATGGGCGACGGGCTCCGGGACGCCCTGGACCCGAAACTGAAGAGATAGGTGGCTCCATGGACAATCTGCTGGAAATAAGGGACCTGGCGGTCCACTACTATTCGAACCGCAAGGTGGTGGAGGCCGTCAATCATCTTTCCCTGGACATGAAAAAAGGGACCGTCCTCGGGCTCGTGGGGGAAACCGGGGCGGGCAAGACAACCCTCGCCCTGTCCATCGTCAACATGATCCGGGGGCCCCAGGGGAAGATCGTGCAGGGTTCCCTCCGGTTCAACGGCAAGGACATTCTGGCCATGGGCAGGCAGGAACTGCGCGGTCTCCGGGGCAAGGATATCGCCATGATCTTTCAGGACCCCATGACGGCGCTGAACCCGGTCCTCCCGGTGGGAGACCAGATAGCCGAGACGGTGATACGGCACGAAGGGCTCACCCGCGCCCAGGGCTGGAAAAAGGCGGAGGAGATGCTGGAAACCGTGGGGATCCCGGGCATCAGGTCCCGGGAGTACCCCCATCAGTTCTCCGGCGGCATGAAACAGCGGGTGGTGATCGCCCTGGCCCTGGCCTGCAACCCGGTCCTTCTGCTGGCGGACGAACCCACCACCGCCCTGGACGTGACCATCCAGGCCCAGGTTCTGGACCTGATGCGGAAGCTCATCAGGGAAAACGGCACATCGGTGCTTTTCATAACCCACTCCCTGGGTCTGGTGGCGGAGAACTGCGACGAGGTGGCCACGATGTACGCCGGGGAGATCGTTGAATATGGGACGGTGGACCAGGTTTTCGGCAGGCCCCTCCACCCCTACACCCGGGGGCTTTTCGGCTCCCTGCCCCGACTGCGGGACAGCCAGCGCCGGCTTACCCCGATACCGGGGCTGATGCCGGACCCCACGGCCCTTCCCCGGGGCTGTTACTTCGCTCCCCGCTGCCCCGATAAAATGCCGGTCTGCGGGGAAATCCATCCCCGGGACCATCTCTTTGAAGGACATCGGGTGAAATGCCATCTCTACGGCGGAAATGGAAGGGAGGCGGGGAATGAGCGGTGAAGCTGCTGCGGGAATGGCGGGAGCGGAAAAGAACCTGGTCCGGGTCGCAAAGCTGAAAAAATACTTTTCCACCCCCTTCGGGAATCTCCACGCGGTGGACGACATTTCCTTCGACATCCGCCGGGGCAGCACCCTCGGCATGGTGGGCGAATCGGGATGCGGAAAATCCACCACCGGCCGGCTTCTGGTGCGGCTTCTGGAGGCCACCGCCGGGACCATCCTCTACGACGGCATCGATGTGACCACCGCCCCGGAACGGGACATGAAAACCCTCCGGACCCGGATGCAGATGATCTTCCAGGACCCCTACTCTTCCATCAATCCCCGTCATACCGTGGCGTCCCTCATCGGGGAGCCCCTGCGGATCCATAAAATCGTGCATAATACCACGGAGTTCGAGCGCCGGGTCCGGGAACTCATGGACACCGTGGGTCTGGCGGACCGCCTCTACGACGCCTATCCCCACGAACTGGACGGCGGCCGCCGCCAGAGGATCGGCATCGCCCGGGCCCTGGCCCTGCACCCGCAGTTCATCGTCTGCGACGAACCCGTATCGGCCCTGGACGTTTCGATCCAGGCGCAGATACTGAACCTCCTGATGGACCTGCAGGAAAAGCTGGGCCTGACCTACCTCTTCATCACCCACGATCTCTCGGTGGTGAAGCACATCTCCGAGGACATCGTCATCATGTACCTGGGGCAGATCGTCGAGAGGGGACCCACCGGGGAGCTTTTCGACAAGCCCCTGCACCCCTACAGCCGGGCCCTTCTGTCGGCCATCCCCCTGCCCGAACTGGACACCAGACGGGACAGGATCATCCTGAAGAGCGAGGTGAGTTCCCCCATCGAACCTCCGCCGGGCTGCCGCTTCGCGCCCCGCTGCGCCCATGTCCGGCCCGAATGCACCGCCGCGGACCCGGCGCTCCGGGAGGTGAGCCCCGGCCGCTTCGCGGCCTGTGTTCTGGCCGAACGGTTCCTCTGACGGGCCCCTCCCCCGGCGGGCCCCGCCCCCGACGGGTCACCCCCGGCGGGCCTTTGCCCCGGCGCTCACCGCCCCCGACGGGTCTCGTAACCGGCGGGTCTCCTCCGGTTGACCCCTCCTCCCGCGCCTCCTGCGTCCACGGGGGAGCCGCCCACGCGCCTTGGCCGTGATGCGGGAACTTCGCTTCCCCGCTCTCGGGCAGACAGCCGCTTTCAGCCTCTTTCTGTTGCCGTTTTCCCGAACTTCCCGTATACTGATATGGTCTTTCGACCGAGGTCGGGACAGGGGCCTTCCCGAATTCCCGGGCAGGTTCCGTTCCGCCGAACGATACAATCCGACAAGGAGGAGAAAAATGCGAAAGGCGATTTTCTTTACGGTCCTGTTTCTGGCCGCGGTTCTGGCATTCGCGGGGGGAAAGAAGGAGGACGCCGGGACCCTGGTGGTCTACGGTTCCTGCGAGGAGGAGTACCTCAGCGCGGTGAGCAATCAGTTCGAAAAGCTGACGGGAATAAAGACCTCCTATCAGCGCCTGTCCACCGGCGAGGTCCTGACCAAGATCGAGGAGGAAAAGGGGAAACCCTCCGCGGATGTCTGGTTCGGCGGGACGACTGATCCCTACAACGAGGCCGCGCTGAAGGGCCTTCTCCAGCCCTACGCCGCCAAGAACGCGGTTCACCTGGTGGGCCCCCAGTTCAAGGACAAGGACAACAACTGGCACGGAATCTACCGGGGCATCCTGGGCTTTTTCTGGAACACCGAGGAACTGGCCCGGCTGAAGCTCCAGCCCCCCAAGGACTGGGACGATCTCCTGAAGCCCGAATACAAGGGCCTCATCTCCTTCTCCAACCCCAACACGGCGGGAACGGGGAAGCTCATCGTCAACACCATGGTGCAGATGAAGGGTCTGGACAACGCCATGAAGTATTTCGCCGCCCTGGACAAGAACATCAGCCAGTACACCAAGTCCGGCTCGGGGCCCTCCAAGCTGGTTCCCACCGGCGAGGTGGTGATCGGGATCGGTTTTCTGCATGATGTGGTGTACCAGATCGTCGACAAGGGGTACAACAACATCGGGATGGCCGCCCCCGCTTCCGGGACGAGCTACGAGATCGGCGCCACCGCCATCTTCAAGGGGGCCAAGAACGAGGAGAACGCCAGGAAGTTCGTCGAGTTCGCCCTGTCCCCGGATTGCGTCAATCTGGCCCAGGACAACGGCTCCTACCAGTTTCTGGTCATCGACAACGCCAAGCCCGTCACCGCGGCGGTGAAGGCCGGTCTGGACAAGATCCAGACCATCGTCTACGACTTCAACGACGCCAAGATCAACGGTCCGTCCTACTACAAGAAGTTTTTCGAGGTCATAGCGGACGACGCCCGGGTGAAAAAGTAAGCCTCCGGGACAGCGCGACGGAGCATCCGGCCCGGGGTCGGGTGCTCCGTATTTTTTTCAATCCGCCGACTCGAGGAACCCGCAATGAAAAAAAGACAGAACCTGTCACTGGAAAGGAAGAAGCTCTGGGCGGACCCGGTGGTGATCACGACGATCATCGGCATTTTCGTTTTCCTCCTTCTCTTCATCCTGTACCCCCTGTCCATCCTCCTGGTGGACAGCATGTACGTGGACCAGGAGCTGACCCTCTCGGTTTTCGTCCGGATTTTC
>JAKQWJ010000253.1 GCA_029562045.1 Spirochaetota bacterium
CATGCTGAAGGCGGGGATCATCGACCCGGCCAAGGTGGCTCGCAGCGCCCTGCAGAACGCGGCCTCCATCGCGGGACTGCTCCTGACCACCGAGTGCGCCATCACCGAGCTGCCGGAAGAGAAGAAGGCCCCCATGGGCGGCCCCGGCGGGATGGGCGGCATGGGCGGAATGGACATGATGTAAGCCCTCCGGGGTATTGCCGTTGAACCGCGGGGGCGGCCCATCCGGGCCGCCCCCTTTTTTTTCTTCCCCCCGGCGGGTATACTGGCCCCATGAAACGGGAAGACTTCATTTTCACCATCGGGTACCAGGGCGACACCGCCATCGTGGACGGCAAGGCGAAGAAAAAATACGAAAAACTGTCCCTCCGGGAGCTGGCGGAGAAGGGGCTCTTCAAGGAGGCCTTCTGCGCCGCCCTGCACTCCGGGGAGGAGGCGGACCTGCGGGAGTTCCTGTCCCTCTACCGCCGTCTGGTTCCCGGAAGAAATTATGAAAAAGAGGACCTGGCCCGGCTCTTCGGCGTCTTCGGGGTTCCCCAGGGGATAACCAGGACCAAAATCATCGATTGACTATGACGGACCGTTTATGGTAGCTTCAACGGAATCCCATATCATATCAAGGAAGAGACAAACCGTATGAATTCGATTATCGGAAATTTCCCGCTTCTCCAGGGAGGCGGAGGTCAGCTTGCCACCACCTTCCTCACCTTCGGACTGGTTTTCGCGATCTTCTACTTCCTCATCATCCGGCCCCAGAACAAGAAGCAGAAGGAAGCCAAGATGATGCTGGCGGCGCTGAAGAAGGCCGACCGGGTGGTGACCATCGGCGGCATCCGGGGGGTGGTCCATTCGGTCAAGGAAGACGTGGTGGTCATCAAGGTGGACGACAACACCAAGATCGAGTTTTCCAAATCCGCCGTCGCCGCGGTCCTCAACGCCGCCCGGCCCTCCGAGGCGGGCAAGGCCGAAAAGAAGGAAATCCAGGCGGAATCCTCCGAATCCGGCAAAGACGAGTAAAAATCATTTTTTCCTGTCCCGATTGGAGTTGACGGCATGAGCAAACGACTACGTGTTACCCTGGTGCTCGCGCTCATCGGCGTGGGCCTCACATTCATCTATCCCACCCTGCAGTGGTACTACAGAATCCCCGAGGAAAAGAAGATCCAGGCCGGAAGCTCCCGGGAGCAGATCCGGGAATACGCCCAGGCCAGGGCCAAGGGCGAGATGGACCGGCTCAAGGCGCTGGCCGTCTCCAACCCCGAGGCGCCGCTTCCTCCGGAGTTTCAGTACCTGGCGGACAAGGCCAGGGCCAACTACCGGCTGGCCAGGCGGGAGGTCCCCGGGACCTGGACCGTGGCGGCCGTGCTGGCGGGCTTCCGGGGAGAAAAGGAAGCCTTCACCGAGTTGGAGAAGCGCCACCACCAGGAAATTATGGAGCTCAAGGACCTGCGGTCCCGTTCCATGCAGCTGGGTCTGGACCTGGCGGGGGGGATGACGGTGGCGCTGCAGGCGGACATGGAGTCCTTAGGCAAACGCCTGGGCCACACCCCCACCACCGAGGAGAAGGAGGACGCCATCCGGCGGGCCCTGGAGATCATCACCAACCGGATCGACCAGTTCGGCGTCACCGAGCCGCAGGTCCGGCGGGGCGGGGACGAGGGAACCATCACCATCGAAATCCCCGGCGACGCCGACCCCGAAAGGGTGCGGGCCTTCCTGATGGGCAAGGGGAGCCTGAACTTCCACATCGTGGACGAGGAAGCCACCGAGAAGCTCATCGAGTACCAGCGGGCCAACCCGGGCTACTCCCCGGAGAACCCGGTCTTCGCGGTGGATTTCGTTCCCGCCGGTTCGGTGATCCGGGGCTACTACACCAAGGATGCCTACGGGCTGGACAGGCTGGAGCGGTACATCGTCATCTACGAGGACATCCGGGAGAACGGCCTGGACGGAAACCACATCCGCAGCGCCCAGGTGGCCCGGGACCCGGTGACCAACGAGCCCACGGTAAACTTCGTTCTGGACGGCGAGGGAGGGGAGAAGTTCTACAGCCTCACCGATAAATACCGGGGCAAGAGCCTGGCCATCGTCATGGACGACAAGGTGAAGGCCTACGCCCGGATCCAGGAGGCCATCCGCGAGTCGGTGCGGATCACCGGCTTCGGCCTGGAGGAGGCCCAGAACCTGGCCCTGGTGCTGCGCACCGCCGCCCTGCCGGTGGACCTGGACATCGTGAACCAGCAGGCGGTGGGCGCCTCCCTGGGGGCCGACGCCATCCAGACCGGCCTGCGGGCCAGCCTGGTGGGGGTCCTTCTGGTGGTGGTCTTCATGCTGGTGTATTACAAGGGAGCGGGCCTCATCGCCGACATCGCCCTGCTGCTGAACCTCTTCTTCATGATCGCCACCCTGTCGGTGTTCAACTTCACCCTGACCCTGACCAGCATCGCCGGCATCGTCCTTTCCGTGGGCATGGCGGTGGATGCCAACGTCATCATCTTCGAGCGCATGAAGGAGGAGTACCGGCTGGGCAAGTCCGCCAAGGCGGCGGTGCAGGCGGGATTCTCCAAGGCTTTCTGGACCATCATGGACTCGAACATCACCACCCTCATCGCGTCGATCTTTCTGTCCCAGCTGGGCAAGGGTCCGATCCAGGGCTTCGCGGTAACCCTGTCCATCGGCATCGTCACCTCCATGTTCACCGCCCTGTTCGTATCCCGGCTGATCTTCGATTTCTTGACCGACCAGGCGGGGATGACAAAGCTCAGCATCAGCTGGAGGCTCCGGTAATGAAAGTCATTCAATTTCTGAAATACGGAAAATATCTGGTTTTTGTCTCCATCCTGGCCATTCTGGCGGGATTCGGGATCACCATCGCCCGGGGAGGCTTCAACCTGGGTCTGGATTTCCAGGCGGGAATAAGCCAGCGGGTGTCCATCAGCTCCGCTGGGGCGAAGGCTCCCATCGATCAGGTCCGCACCGCCCTGCGGGACATCGACGGGGCGCAGATCCAGTCCATCGGGAACCCGGAGAACCAGGAGTACGGCATCAAGGTGAAGCAGGAGGGAAGCGAGAAAACCTTCGCCGACGAGATGGCCCGGAAAATCACCGACGCACTGGGGAGCGCCTTCGGGGCGGACAACGTCAAGCTGCTGCAGACCGAATATGTGGGACCCCGCTTTTCGTCGGACCTGGCATCCCAGGCGGCCTTCCTGACCGTCTTCGCCATGTTCCTGATCCTGCTGTACTCCTGGTTCCGCTTCAAGCTGGAGTACGCGGTGGCCGCCATCCTGGCCCTGGTCCATGACGCTCTTTTCATGATCGGTTTCATCGGGGCCTTCCAGCTGGAGGTCTCCACCGCGACGGTGGCGGCGGTGCTCACCATCATCGGCTACTCCATCAACGACACCATCGTCATCTTCGACCGGATCCGGGAAAACAACCAGCTGATGCGGGAAAGCCCCTTCCCGGTGATCATCAACACCAGCCTGACCCAGTCCCTGAGCCGGACCACCATCACCTCCCTCACCACCCTTCTGGCGGTGGCGGCGATCTTCATCTTCGCCACCGGAGAGGTGCAGCTCTTCGCGCTGAACATGATCGTGGGCATCGTGGTGGGAACCTATTCGTCCATCTTCATCGCCACCCACATTCTGCACAGCTGGCATCTGGCGGCCCGGAAGCGCCGCGCCCGGAAGGCCGGCAGGGAGCCGGAGCCGGTGGTGAAGGCCGCCAAGGCCGCCCCCGCGCCGGAGACGGCGGAGAAGGCCCTGCCCGAGGCCGAAGAGGTCTCCGGGGAGGAGCCCGCACCGGAGCCGGTCCAGCAGCCGGGAACCGCCCGGAAGGAGATGCCCAGGGTTCGAGGGTCCCGGGAACAGCGCAAGCGCCGGGCGAAGAAATCCTGAAGCAGGCGGCCGCCCCCGCACCGGAGGACCGCCCGCCGGCCCGGGATGGCTGCCCGGCCGGCCTGGGAAAATGAGCGGTTAAAAGTTCCGACAAAGAAACGCCGCCCCGAAAGGGGCGGTTTTTTTATTTCGATCGAGGGAAGCGCTCCTGGAGCACCGCTCTGATGCCCGAGCCCGGGGGGAAGTGGAAGGTTTCGAAGGGGGTCCGGGACGCCAGCTCCTCCTCCAGGGTTTTCATGTCCGTGTATTCGTAGGGGATGGAAATGAGCCGGTCCCGCCCGGCGTGGTAGGCGAAGATGAAGGGTTTTCCCCGGGCGGAGGTGCACCGCCCCGACAGGGAGACCTCGCTCCAGGGGAAGGCCAGGTCTCCTTCGCCCGGGAGGGTGAAGGTGAGGCCCTCGGAGGAGGTGGTGACCTTCGTCCCCAGGTAGGGTCTGGCGAAGCGCATCAGCCGGTAGGACATGAAGGCCCCGGCGGCCAGGGCCACGGACCCCGGAAGGAGGGGGAGGCGGGAGAAGACGTAGAGCCCCGCCAGGGGAAAGGAGACCAGGAGCCCGTAGAAGATGAAAAGCCGGGGGTTGGACAGGGGGGTCATGCGGTGTACCATGCCCCGATCCTACCGGGAGGCCCCGGGACTGTCAACGGCGGTCTTGCGGAGGGCCGCCCTGCCGATTATCATGGCTCGTCCATCTATGGAGAAGGGAGGCCCCCCGTGAGCAGGGATACCCACATCGTCCACCTGACCCCGGAGCTGGAAGACCGGATCCGCCGGATCTACTCGCTGAACATCGACAGCTTCATCATCCCGTCCCCCTTCATCCGGGACGGGGACCTGGAAAAGGACTACGATCACAGCTACGTCTGGCAGGAGGAGGGGGAGATCCTGGGCTACCTTCTGGTTTTCTCCAACCCCGGGCGGACCAGGTTCCACCTCTACAAGCAGGTCACCAGCCCCTTCGGCCGGGGGAAGGGCATCGGATCCGCCTTCATCCACCGGCTGGCGGAGGAGGTTTCCCCCGACGCGACGCTGTACCTGATCATCTGGGAGAAGCACCAGGAGGCGATGCTCTTCTTCGAAAAGAAGGGTTTCACCACCGAGGACCGGGTGATTCACCGGGGCCTGGCCTTCCACTACATGGAGGTGCGGGCGGGCAATGTCCAGGGCGGCGGGGAGGAGGAGCCCCCGGGGGGGCGGACCCGGGTGGAGGACCTGGGCAAGACCCGCCACGACGCCCGGAAGGCCCTGCGCCTCCTGTCGGAGATGGTGGACCGGCTGGGCCCGGACAACTGCAACCGGATCATCGAGGACATAAACCGGGAAACCACGGCCCTCATCAACATGCTCAACGCCTACCGGGACTCCCTGGAGTACAGCCACGAGGTGAATATCAAATCCCTCATCATCGAGAGGATCCTGCCCTTCATCGAGATGTCCCCCGCCCACTGCGAGGTGCGGTTCGTGATGAAGGGCCGGGTGCCCGAGGCCTACGGGCACTATCTGGACATCGGCCGGGCCTTGGTGAACCTGGTGTCCAACGCCCTGGACGCCATACGGGAGGCGGGTAGGCCCGGCAGAATCAGCATCACCCTGGAGGAGAAGGAATCCTCCATCCTGCTGACCTTCCGGGACAACGGCGTGGGGATCGACCCGGGGCGCCTGAAGAAGGGGGAGGACGGAATCCCCCTTTTCGTCGGCAGGACCACCAAGACCGGGGGGGCCGCCCCGGGGCAGGGGATCGGGACCCGTCAGATTTTCGCCGTCTTCGGGGCGGATGCCATCGATGTGAAAAGCTCCCCCGGCCGGGGGACGGTCTGGAGCATCCGGCTGGCCCGGCGGCCCCCGGGGGACCTTCTGGCCCTCCAGGGGCTGGAGACCCGGTACCGGGAGTACCGGGACCTGATGGACCCGGTGCTGCCCGCCCCGCCGGTGGACCGGGTTCGGATGGCCACCTTCATCTGGCACCTCCGGAAGCTGGAGATCCTGTCCTGGGACCTGATTCTGCAGTTCGCCAAATACCACAATGTCCGGGAGATCTACCGGTCCGTCCTGGCCCATCGCTTCGGCCGGAAGGACCGGGAGGCCCTGGCCGCGGAGATCTCCCGGCTCAAGGTGGACCACCCGGTGATCCGGGGCTGGCTGCTGGATGTGCTCACCACCCTTCGGAGGGATGAGGAGTTCGTTCTGCAGAACGCCAACTTCCGGGATTTCGGCGGGGTGATGCTGAAGAGCTACGGCCAGGCGGGGGACCGCACCGTGGTGTTCACCCTGGACCCGGAGAGCGGCATGTTTTTCGCCACCGACCGGAAACTGGCGGAGCATGTGGATTTCGCCCCCTACCTGGGCAGGGAGCGGGACGAGCTTCTCCGGGGGGAGCACTCCGGGGACGTCAACGACCCGGCGCGGCCCATCACCCTGGGGGTCTGGTCCATCCGGAACGGCATGGACGCGGAGGAGAAGATCGCCCTGGTACGCCGGGGGGCCTGCAAGCTGGCGGAGCTGGGGCTGAAGGCGGACAAGAAGATCGCCTTCTACCAGACCACCTACGTGAGTTCCCCCCTGGACATAAACTCCTACATCACCACCACCCTGGGGGAGCTCTGCGGGCTTCCCGAGGACCGGCTGCGGAAATTTCTGGCGGACACGGACGAGGACATCCCGGCCTTCGTGGTCACCGATTGAGGCGTCGCCGGCACGCGGGTTCGTGGTCGCCCGCGGGATCCGGCGGTTGTCAGGCCTCGGCCGCCACCTCGATTTCCACCCGGGCCCCCTTGGGGAGGGCGGAGACCTGCACGGCGGACCGGGCCGGATAGGGTTCGGGGATCAGGCTGCCGTAGACCCCGTTCATCACGGCGAAATCGTTCATATCCGCCAGGAAGACCGTGGTCTTGACGATCCTCTCCATCCCCAGGCCGCAGCCCTCCAGGATGGCCCGGATGTTCCCGAGGACCTGACGGGTCTCAGCTTCCACGCCGCCGGGAACCATGTTCCCCGTGGCCGGGTCCAGCCCGATCTGACCGGATACGAAAACCAGGCCGCCCACTTTGACGGCCTGGGAGTAGGGACCGATGGCCTTAGGGGCCGCATCGGTGAACAAGGCGCGCTTTTTCATTCCCCCATGATAAAAAAAAACGACCCCCCCCGCAAGAGAGGGCCGTCTTTTTCGGTGTCGTCCCCTGGCGCCGGGATCCCCGGCAGCGGCGGACTATAGCTGGAGCCGGGCGCCCACGGTGGCCCCGTAGTTCCTGCCGTTCAGGTTGTACTGGAGCCCCACATCCACCTTGAGGAGCAGGATGTTGATCCCCAGGCCCGCGAAGACCCGGTAGGACCAGCCGCTCACTTCGGAGGTGACGCCGATGCCGAAGTCGTCCACGTCGTAGCCCAGGGTCTTGAGTTGCTGCTTCTGGAGAGGTGTCAACGCCCCTGGAGGAGTCCCTCCCGGTCCATCGGGGTCATATAACAGCGTAGACTGCGCGCCGCCGGAGACGCTGGAGCTGCCCCGGCTGGCCCCGATGCCGACGCTGGGCTGCAGGATCAGCAGCTTCCAGCCCGCCTGGGCCTTCAGGTCCACCACATGGGACTCCCATTCGATGTAGAAGTCCGGTGAAGTCAGAAAAAGTTCCCCAGGAGCAAGCGGTGTCCCTGAGAGGTCGATCGCCGTATTATCGAGGATCCCCCCGAAGGCCACCGATCCCTTCAGGTAGTTGTAGCCCACCCCCAGGGAGATCTCCGGCAGGATGAGGCGCTGCTTCATCAGCTGGTAGCGGATGTCCCCGCCCAGAAGGAGGTAGTCCAGCTTCACATCGTCGCCGATGGCTTTTTCGGCGAACTTGGGGATGAAGCCCGCCTTCACGCCCACATCGAAGGGCCAGATGAAGCCGCCGATCCGGGCGTCCAGGGCCACCGCGGGGAGGGGGAGGCCGAATTTTTTGACCACATCGGGAATATCGGCGTTGGCTTCGTTAAAGGCCTTTTCCAGCACGCTTTCGACGGTCTTGTAGGGGATGGTGGTGACTCCGGTGGTTACGCCCACGCCGAAATGGGGCGGCAGGGCCAGAAACTGGCCGATGTAGGGGTCCGACCAGTTGAGCCCCACCGCGGAGTTCATGGGCAGGACCGAAGCCATGTCGTCGGCGAAGCCCTGGAGGCCCGCCTTGAAACTGTCCAGGTCCGTGTTGGTCTGGGAAAAGGCCGGCAGGGAGAAAAGGGTCAAAACGATAATCGCGGCAACGAGTTTTTTCATTGGAATCCTCCTGTTCCAATAGGATATCACTTTTTCCGGCGGAAATCAAAAACCTCGGGAAACCCCGCCGGAAAGATCGATGATTTCCTGCACCAGGTCGGCGGTCATTCCCCAGATGATCTCCCCGTCCCACCGGTAGAAGCTGGTGGGGTAGGACCGCAGGTCCCAGGGCCGGGAGTAGCGCTCCGGCAGACCCAGCTCCCGCCAGGGGAGCCGCACCCGGCGGCCGTCCGGGTCCAGGTATTCGGGCCGGACCTGGTGGCGCAGATAGTGGACCTCCGGCTCGGTTTCCCGGAAAAAGCGCAGGGGCGCCGAAAAGACGCGATCCACCTCTCCCGGGTGGGGGCGGCAGTCTCCGACGTCGGCTATGTCCAGGACGCCGTAGAACAGGTCCACCGCGCTCCCCCAGGCGGTGACCAAGACCCCCAGGCTTCCCTCCAGCCGGACCTTCTCCCGGGGAAGGCCCAGCTCCTCCATGGTTTCCCGCACCGCCGCCTCGCCGGCGGATTCCCGGAGGTCCGCCTCCACCGCTCCGCCGGGAAGGCAGATCTCCCCCCCCTGGCGGATCCGGGAGGCCCGCTTTTCGAAAACAAGATGGCTTTCACCCCCCGCCCGGATGAAGGGGGCGAAGACCACATAGTTGGAGTACTTCTCCCGCCGGATCAGCCGGCCCGGGGCCGCCGCCCGGGAGAGGAGGGCGATTTCCGGGATGGGCGATGCTGAGTCTGCAGGGGCCTTCATGCCGCCCATTGTCCCGGCCCGCCCCGGGAGGGGGCGGCGATTTCCGGCGCCGCCGAAAGGGTATCAGCCCGGTGTTTCATGCGTCCATTGTCCCGGCCCGCCCCGGGCCTGTCAACGGGAGAGGCGGACTTTTCCGGCTGAGCCCCCTGGAGGCCGGGTTTCCCGCCCGGGCCTGTCAGCGGGCCTGCCGGCGGGCCTGCCGGCGGGCGGCCTTTTTCAGCAGAGCCTCCTGGAGGCGGATTCTCCTGTACGGGCCTGTGAGCGGGCGGCCCGGCGCTCGTCTCTGCTAAAAGAAGTAGGTGGCCGCCACCGCCGTTCTGGGTAAGGAGGCATGCATATGACTCCCTCCACCGGAGTAGTCAAAAGCACTGACCCAGAAGGGGTAGAGGATGCCCGAGACCATGACGTGATCTCCCAGCCGGTAGCCGGCAGCAAGGCGCGGCCCGGTGTTGATGTTGAAATCGTATTCCTGGTCCCCGGTGGAGAAGCCCCAGCGAAAATCGAAGCCCAGGCCCAGGTCGGTCCTACCGTCGGCCAGGCGGAAGAGATAGCCCAGGTGGGCTCCCAGATAGGCCACACCCGACCCGCTTTTTACGCCCGTGACTGGGTCAGTGTAATCAACTATATTGACCTGTATTTTCACGGCGGCCTCAACCCGGGGAAAATACAGAAGGAGGCCCAGGACTTCGTCGCTGGACATCTGAATGCCGAAGCGGGTGGAGGGACTGTCCGCCACGAGGGGGACGAGGGCGGAGAGGAGAAGGACGATAACAATCAGATATTTCATGAAAACCTCCGAGCATATTTCTACCTTCAATCATAGAAAAGGCCCCCCCTCCTGTCAAACCGATCCGGCGTCCTTTCTTGACCCCCCGTCGCGGCAGGGCTACACTTCAGGCCATGACCGATGCAAAAATATTCAGAAAAACCAAGATCGTCTGCACCCTGGGCCCCTCGTCGGAGAGCCCCGAGACCATCCGTCTCCTTCTGGAGGCGGGGATGAACACCGCCCGGTTCAACTTTTCCCACGGGACCCATGAGGAGCACCGCCGGAGGATGGAAACCCTGCGTCGGGTCAGCCGGGAGACGGGCATCCCCGTGGCGGTCCTGCTGGACACCCGGGGGCCGGAGATCCGCACCGGCATCGTTCCCGGGGGCGGGAAGATCCCGCTGACTCCGGGGGAGAGGGTGACCCTGACGGTGGACGGGGCGGAATGCCGGCCCGGGAGGATCAGCGTATCCTACAAACCCCTGCCCCGGGAGGTCCGTCCGGGGGACCATATCTTCATCGCCGACGGCCTTATGGACCTGGAGGTCCAGGGGGTGGCCGGGGGCGAGATCCAGGCCCTGGTGCTGAGCGGCGGGGAAATCGGCAGCCGGAAGAACGTCAATGTCCCGGGGATCCGCACCTCCCTCCCCGCCCTGGGGGAGGGGGACCGGGACGACATCGCCTTCGGCCTTGCGATGGAGGTGGATTTCGTCGCCGCCTCCTTCATCCGCAAGGCCGGGGACATCATCGAAGTCCGGAAGCTGGTGGAGGACCGGAGGGTCCCGCCCCTGGTGATCGCCAAGATCGAGGACCGGGAAGGGGTGGAGAACATCGACGAGATCCTCCGCTTCGCCGACGGGATCATGATCGCCCGGGGAGACCTGGGGGTCCAGCTCCCGGGGGAGGAGATACCCCTGATCCAGAAGAGGATCATCGAGAAGTGCAACGCCGCCAACAAGCCGGCCATCACCGCCACCCAGATGCTGGAGTCCATGACGGTGAACCCCAAGCCCACCCGGGCGGAGCTCACCGATGTGGCCAACGCCGTCTTCGACGGCACCGACGCGGTGATGCTTTCCGGGGAGACCGCCGGGGGGCGCTACCC